>JBCCKB010000001.1:0-39202 GCA_039027595.1 Pseudomonadota bacterium
CTCGAGACCGCGGCTATCGAATGCGAAGTGATCGTCTGCACCCGGTCAAGCCACGATGTAGTCCTGGTGCGCGGCGATGAAGAGGCGGTGGTCCCCGTCGATCCAGTGACACCGGTGGACACGACAGGCGCGGGCGATCAGTTCGCCGCAGGGTTCCTCTACGGCTTTGCAACTGGCGCGGACCTTGCCCGGTGTGGGCGCATGGGCTGCGTGGCGGCGGGCGAGGTCATCGGCCATATGGGCCCGCGCCCCGAGGCGGATCTCAAAGACCTCTTCCGCGAGGCGGGGCTTCTCTGAGGCCCGGTCGCCCCCGGGATTGCAAGCCGTCGTGTCAGGACGGCTTGGCGAGGATCGAAGACCAAACGCGTCTGCCGCCCGCATCACGCCAGGCGCCTCCGCTGTTCGACCACCGGCGAGGCCCCCGGACTGGAGCGCACGTGTGGAAGCTGACTGTCGTGTTTCGGGCAATGACATAATTGCGCCCTGGGCGAATGCCCCGGGATCAACATGCCGGGGCCACGGCGCCGCTCAATGGAGCTTTGCGTCCACCGTGGCAATCGCCTCGTCAACCAGCTCGCCGCGTCGCGCGTCGGTGACTTGCGCCGAGAGGACCTCGCCAGCCGCGGCCACGGCCAGATCGACGGCCCGATCCCGCACACTTTTGAGCGCCGCCGATTCCGCGGATTCGATCTTGTCCTCGGCGGCTTGGAGCCTGCGCGCCACCTGGAGCGTGATCTCCTTCTTCGCCTGTTCTGCGGCCTCGCGCGCTTCCGCCTTGGCATGCTCGACGATGCTCTCGGCCTTGTCTTCCATCTCGCGCGATTTGCGCTCGTAAGACGCCAAGAGCGATTGTGCGTCTTCGCGGATCTTGCGCGCCTCATCGAGCTCTGCCCGGATCCCGTCGGCGCGCTTGTCCAGCATGCCGCCCAATAGTTTGGGGACGCCAAAGTAAATCAGGATGCCAATGAAGAGCAGGAACGACAGGGTGACAATGAAATCTGTGTTCTTGAGCGAAAAGAACGGCTTATCGCCAGCGGCGAGAGCCGGTCCGGCAATGATGCTAAGCGTGACGGCCAATCGCAGCATGAGCTTAATCCTTCATCCGGGCATCCACGGCGGCCCGAAGCGCGCCGGCATCCGCGTCCCCGCCGAGCGCCCCAACGATCTCCGAGGCGACATCGTTCGACACCGTCTTGATCGCCGCCAAAGCACCATCGCGAATTTCGGCGATCCTGGTTTCGCTCTCCGCCAGCTTGGCTGCGATCGCGTCATCGGCCTTGGCGATCTCCGCGTCGAGTTCGGCCTGCATTTCCGCCTTGGCCTCGGCCACGATCTTCGCGGCCTCGGAACGCGCATCGGCCAGCTTTGCCTCGTAGGCGGTTTCCGCCGCCTGTGCCTTCAGCTTCAGCTCCTCCGCTTGCGCAAGGTCATTGGTAATCGAGCCCTGCCGCTCGGCCATCACCCCCGCGATCCGAGGCAAGGCCACCTTGGTCAGGATCAGATAAATCGCGACCAACGTCACCACGAGCCAGAAAATCTGGTTCGGGAACGTCGCGAAATCGAGCTGCGGGAGCCCGACCGCAGCCTCTTCGCCGCCCTGGGTCTCGGTTGCCATATCGGCTTCCCCCTTTCGGTACGAGGACACCGGGACCCAAGACGGAGCCCCGGCCGCTCAGGATCGGGTCAGCTTAAACGGCGAACATCAGCAGAAGCGCCACGAGGAACGCGAAGATCCCCAGCGCTTCGGCAAAGGCGATGCCGATAAACAGCGTCGCAGTCTGCCCACCAGCCGCCGAGGGGTTCCGCAACGCGCCGGCGAGGAAGTTCCCCGCGACGGTGCCCACGCCGATTGCGGCCGCGCCCGAGCCAAGCGCCGCGATGCCAGCGCCGATATGTGCGAGTTCGCCTTCCATGTCCGTTTCTCCTTGAGCTGGAATTGGCTGAATATCTGAAGTTGTCGAGAGCCCCGGTCTAATGGTGCGGATGCAGCGCATCGCGCAGATAAACGCAGGTCAGAATTGTGAACACATAGGCCTGGATCGCCGACACGAGCACCTCGAGCCCGTAGACCGCGGTCACGGCCAGAACGGATAGCGGAGAAATTGCCGCAACGGCCGCGAAGCCGGCAAACACCTTCACCACCGCGTGGCCGGCCATCATGTTCCCCGCAAGCCTGATCGAGTGGCTGACCGGGCGGACGAAGTACGAAATCACCTCGATAACGGCCAGGATCGGCCGGAGAGGCAAGGGTGCTGCGTCAACCCAAAACAGCTTGAGGAAGCCAGGGCCATTCTTGACAAACCCGATGATCGTCACAGACAGGAACACCGCCATGGCAAGCACCGCTGTGACCGCGATATGCGAGGTCGTCGTAAACGCCATCGGCACGAGACCCAGGAAATTTGCGAAGATGATGAAAAGAAACAGCGTCATGATGTAGGGGAAGTAGACCACGCCGTCTTTGCCAGTGACATCCTCCACCATCTTGTAGACAAACCCGTAGGCCAACTCCGCGATCGACTGGCTCCGGTTGGGGATAATCGCCCTGCCCCTGGTGCCCAGAACCATCAGCGCGGTAATCGCCACGACCGCAAGCGCCATCCAAAGGGTCACATTGGTGATCGTGAAAAGCCCTACATCGCCGTCGCCGAAAAGCGGCTTGACCACAAACTGGTCCATCGGATGGAACTCAAGCGCGGATCCCTCTGCCTTGGCGTCGTCTGCCATGGGCTAACCCCTTTTTTCGGCCTCCTGGGCCTCGCGTTTCGCCTGGATCTCCTGGGCGGTCCGAACCATCGTCTTCACGCCCGCCACGAAACCCAGCAATGTAAACAGGATCAGAAGGATGGGCAGTGTCCCGAAGAGGGTGTCTAGCCCGTATCCGATCCCGAAGCCGATCAGCAATCCCGCCACCAGCTCTGTGACCATGCGCCAGCCCTGCTGGGCTTGGCTGTAGTGCTCCTCGATCTCGGGCTCCGGCGCGTGCCGAGCTTTCGCCGCCTTGATCCGATCGTCAAGCGCGCTCAGCGCATCGTCACCGTTATCGGTCATCGGCCGCGCCCCCCGAAGAGACGGCAGGAAGCTATGGTGGGGGCCGCGGAGAGTCAATGGGTGCGGTTCAGCGTTAAGCTACTGAAAATAAAATATTTTAGTTCCAGCCAGACGACGTTCTAACGCTGGAGCATATTCAACCTGCCAGTTGAATTTCATCGACCAAGCGTGCTCGTGCTATGGGTCTGAAGGTCCGTTGATCTTCCTTCCTCCTCCGTGGGCGCACACGCAAGCCACGGTTCACTCTTTACTGACGCACCCCCGCGGGCCAAAGACGGGGCCCCGCGCACGTGATCCGACAGACATGCAAGCGCCCCCTGACTGGCCCCGTCCCATGGATCCCGCGCAAAGACGACGCCCCTCGTTCAACCCACCAGTTGACCTTTTCCAGCTTATCGCCCACGCACTTGCTCCATGAAAGCCGCCCTCGACACCGTCTTTGCAGCGCTCTCAGACCCAACGCGGCGTGAAATCCTCACCATGCTGTTGGAAGACGACATGGCCGTTACCGACGTGGCCGAGCCCTTCGAGATGTCGCTTGCCGCGATTTCCAAGCACCTCGCGATTTTGGCCGCCGCAGGCCTCATCGCCCAGGAAAAACGCGGTCGGGTCAAATGGTGCAAGTTAGAGCCCGATGCACTTAGGGACGCCAGCGTTTGGATGCAGAGCTTTGGTCAGTTCGAACCCGTCAACCTGGATGCGTTCGAGCGATTTCTGGAGGCAGAGCTGGCCGGCGGAGAGACCTCGGCCCGCAGCTAGAAAAAGCTCAAGGGAATTTCCGCAATAATTCCGAGCGTTATAGCGAGCGCGCTCGGCATCCGACCTCAAACAATTCGCCACAAATTTGCCGTAAATTGCGCTATGATCCGCCGATGCGGGGCCAAGGAGCGGAACATGCGGTTCATCCTCGCCTCGATCAGCCTCGGTGGCTTTGCCTGGGCCAGCTATATGGTGCTTACCGGTCGGGTCCCGGGCAGCGACGCGGACGCACAGCCCCTCATGCTGATGGTCCAGCAGTCCACGGAAGCGATTGGCGTCAATCAGACCGCGCTGGCCCTTCTCGCCGTCGGCGCGGCGATCGCCTTTGGCATTATTGCCTTTGGCCCTCGCGAAGACGACGTCTGAACGATCTCAAAGACCGATTTGCCAGGTCTTCGCTTCCGCTTTCAGGAACTTCAGGAACGACTGAACCTTTGTGGTCCGGTGTAAGTCCACATGGGTCACCAGCCAAAATGGCGCCGACCATTCCTCGCGCGGCGCAATCACCTCCACGATCGACGGACAGCGCTCGGCATCCCATTCGGACATAAAGCCGATCCCTGCGCCCGCCAGAACGGCGTCGCGGAACTGGAGATTATCGGCGTTGCGGAACACGATCTGATCGGCTGGAACGTGGGCCCTGAGCCATATGTTGAACGGGGCTCTCGAATTCTCGTTGTCGCCACCGATAAAAGCATGGCCCGCAAACTCGGACTCATCGGCAGGCTTGCCCCTGCGGCGGATGTAGTCCTCGCTTGCATAAAGCCCGATCATCAGCTTTCCAAATGGCTGGACCACGTTGTCGGGCTGGTCAGGAGCGCTGCCCGCCCGGATCGCGACATGCGCCTCACCTTATTCAAGACGCAGGACCCGGTCACCGGTCAAATAGCGGATCACAAGGCCGGGATGCTGCTCCTGGAAACGAACGAGGCTTGGCGTCACCAGGGGCGACATCGACGTCAGCGAGGTCACGACCAGCTCGCCGGACACATCCTCCCCGCGCCCCTTGATCCGGTTCTGCAACTGCGAGAACTGGTCATCGGTCGCCTGCGCCACCTGCAACAGGTCCGAGCCCGCCTCGGTCGCGGTGTAGCCCCGGGCATGGCGCTGAAAGAGCTTTGCGCCAAGCCGCCCCTCAAGCGCGTCGATGTGACGGATCACGGTCGCATGGTGCACCCCGAGCGCCTCGGCCGCGCCGCTCACGGTCCCAAGCCGGGCCACGTGGTAGGCGGTGCGGATCTCGTCCCAGTTGTCCATCTTGTGCGCCTTTGAACAGTCTCTGTTCTATCTCAATAATTGCGTTCGAAAATGCAAGGTATAAGTCACGGCTCAGTCGCCTCGCTACAAAAGGAACTCAGACATGACCCGCCAATTTCTGCGCATCGATGCGTCCGCCCGCCGCGAAGGCTCGGTGTCCCGCGACCTCACCGACCAGGTGATCCAACGCTTGGGGGCGACCGACATCGTCACACGCGACCTCGCGACCACGCCTGTTCCGCAAATCGACGAAACCTGGGTTGGCGCGAACTTCACGCCGGAAGAGGCTCGCAGCGACGCACAAAAAGACGCGCTTGCACTGTCCGATGCCCTGGTCGCCGAGCTCAAGGCCGCCGACACGCTGGTCATCGGGCTGCCGATCTACAATTTCGGCGTGCCAGCCGCGCTGAAGGCCTGGATTGACCACATCACCCGCGCGGGCGTCACCTTCCGCTACACCGAAGCCGGGCCCGTCGGCCTTGTGACGGGCAAGCGCGCGATCGTCGCTGTCGCGTCCGGCGGCACCAAAATGGGCTCCGACATCGATTTCGCCACGGGCTATCTCGCCCATATTCTGGGCTTTATCGGAATATCGGATGTCAGTTTCGTCGCCGCCGACCGGCTGATGGTGGATGCCGAGGCCGCCCGCGCGGCCGCTGCGGCTCAGATCGCGGAGCTGGCCGCCTAGCGCCGCCCGAGCTTGGTGGGCGGCCCCAAGGCCGCCCTACCCCGCCCCCGCGACATCCGCCAAAAGGACCCTCAGCACCTCGTCGGCCGCCCGTTCCCGGTCCCGCGGCAGCCCGTGCACGCGCCACTCGTCCAAGAGCGCCGCCCGCTCTAGCTCAAGAACCCTGTCGAGGCTCGCCACCGCCTCCGCGCCCGCGAGGTGATCTTTGAGGCGATGCGAATGCAGGATTGTCGGGCGCGCGTCCAGTGGCTCCCAGGCGTCGAACATTGTGACCCGGCGGAGATTGAATTCGGGCGGAAGGACGTAGAACCGCAGATCCGAGGCCCAAAGAAGATCCTTGAGCACCACCTGATCCCGGGCCACCCCCGCCTCCCGGAATGCCCGCGCCCAGTCTGAAAACAACGCCCGCGTCGCCGGTGACAAACGGTACAGCATGACGCCCGAGTTCAGCTGTGGGAAGGCATAGGGCGTGCTCTCCGCAAGCCCCTCCTGAACAAGGGCCGATCGCCGCCGAACGTCATGGGCAAGCGCGAGGTCAAACCGTTCCGCCACCTCGAAGAGATCGCCGAACGCCGCCAACACAAGCGTATCGCAGTCGAGGTACAATGTGCGCTCGAACCGCGACATCGCGAGGCAGTCCAGCTTGGCGCGGGCATGGACGTCGGGAACCGGATGGATCCTGTCAAACGTCGCGTGATCGATCGCGCAGGCACAATCCGTAAAAAGATCCGCCGCGAGCCCAGGGTTCGTGCGGCCGAGGCTCTCGCGCGATTGGCGTGCCAGGGCGCGGTGCTCTGGGCCCACCGCCACATAAATCACCCCGTCCATCAAGCTGGTCGCTCCCACTCCATGGCATACAGATAGGGCGCATGGTTATAGGCGTCCGCTCGCGCCATTTCGACTGCGTCAATCGCGCCCCGCGCGGGTGGTTCAGCGAACCATGTCAGCCGGAGCCCAAGACCGAGGAGGGTCTCCATATAAAGGGACTGTGGCCTGTGATAGTTGATCACCCGGATCCCTCGCCACGCCGCTTCGTGGGTGTGCTCCTCAAGATAGCGGTGCATCGTCATCGTCCGCGATCCATCCGCGTTCGTCCGAAACCCGCGTCCTTTAATTTGCGAGGCCGTGGCGAACCCTTGGAGATTTGCAATGAGCAGGATGCCACCCGGGGCCAGGACACGGGCCATCTCCGCCAGACCGGCCCGCGCATCCGATATGTCGATCAGCGAAAGATAACTCACCACCGCCTCGAAGACGCCATCCTCAAAAGGCAATGCCTCGGCCACACCCTTTTCGTACACGCCCGAGGGGTCGGCCGACCGTGCCGCCTCAAGGAACCGCTCCGTGGGGTCAAGCCCCGTGCATGCCACGCCGTCACGGCCCAACATCCGGCAGAACCGACCATCACCGCAGCCCACGTCGAGAAGCGTCCTTGCCCGATGGCGCAGAACGCGCGCCCGAAGCGGCCCGTCGAGCACCAAGCGTCGGCTCATATCACCGGTCCCGCCCAGATGGGCGAGCCAAGCCTCCGCCGACCTGTCCCAGTCCGTCTCCATCGCCCGCGTCCCGCTTGACTAAGCCAACGGAACCCCTTAGTGCCCACCGCAGATCACCGGAAGCATAGCGCCTTCCGGTCCCGGAACTACCCCCGGGATCGCCCCCCACCAGCGAGGTTTCGCCCGTGGGGGCGCTTGGCGTTTCCCCGGTCCGGCCTTAGGTCGGGCCTGTCCCAACCGGCTCGAAGGAGGCCCGAGATATGTTTGAAAATCTCTCCGAACGTCTCTCCGGCGTCTTCGAACGGCTCACCAAGCAGGGCGCGCTAAGCGAGGACGACGTCAAAACCGCGCTCCGAGAGGTCCGCGTCGCGCTCCTGGAGGCCGATGTCTCGCTCCCGGTCGCGCGTGATTTTGTGAAAGCCGTCCAGGAAAAGGCCACGGGCCAGGCGGTGACCAAATCGGTGACCCCGGGACAACAGGTGGTTAAGATCGTCCATGATGAGCTGGTCCACGTCCTTGCCGGGGACGATGAGACCCCTGGAGAGCTGAAAATCGACAATCCGCCCGCGCCGGTCCTGATGGTGGGGCTTCAAGGCTCGGGCAAGACCACAACGACGGCTAAGCTTGCAAAGCGCCTCAGCGAGCGCGAAGGCAAACGCGTTCTCATGGCATCGCTCGACACCAACCGGCCAGCGGCGATGCAGCAGCTTCAGATCCTCGGCCAGCAGATCGGCGTAGATACACTGCCGATCGTGCCAGGCTCGACCCCGGTTCAGATCGCAAAGCGCGCGAAACAGCAGGCGACGCTCGGGGGCTACGACGTCTTCATGCTCGATACTGCCGGGCGCCTGTCGATCGACGAAGAGCTCATGGCCCAGGTCGAGGAGGTCCGCAATGTCGCCCAGCCCCGGGAAACGCTTCTCGTGGTCGACGGGCTGACGGGTCAGGACGCGGTGAACACCGCGCAGAACTTCGACGACCGGATCGGGATTTCCGGCGTCGTCCTCACCCGGATGGATGGCGACGGACGCGGCGGCGCGGCGCTCTCGATGCGCGCGATCACCGGCCAGCCGATCAAGTTCGTGGGTTTGGGCGAGAAATTGGACGCGCTCGAGACCTTCGAGCCTGACCGGATCGCGGGCAGAATCCTGGGAATGGGCGACATCGTGGCCCTTGTCGAGAAGGCCCAGGAGACCATCGAAGCCGAACAGGCCGAGCGCATGATGAAGCGCTTCCAAAAGGGCCAGTTCAACATGAACGACCTACGCTCCCAACTCGAGCAGATGCTCAAGATGGGCGGCATGGAAGGGATCATGGGCATGCTGCCGGGCGTCGGGAAGATGAAGTCCCAGCTCGACGAGGCTGGCATGGACGACAAGGTTCTCAAACGCCAAATCGCGCTGATCCAGTCGATGACCAAAAAGGAACGCGCCAATCCAAGCCTGCTCCAAGCCTCCCGGAAAAAACGCATCGCGGCCGGCGCGGGCATGGAGGTGGCCGATCTGAACCGACTTCTGAAAATGCACCGGCAAATGTCGGACATGATGAAGAAGATGGGAAAAATGGGCAAAAAGGGCCTCATGCGCCAAATGGGCGGCCTGCTCGGCAAGGGCGGCATGCCCGGCGGGGGTGGGATGCCATCCCAGGCCGAGATCGACGCCGCCCAGGCCCAGCTTGGCAAACTGCCAGGCGGCCTGCCGGGCCTCGGCGGCGGTGGCATGCAGCTCCCCCCGGGCCTCTCGGGATTTGGCAAGAAGAAATGATCCACGCAGCGCTCAGTGCCGCCGCCTCCGCGCGCCTCGACGGCAAACCGGCGCATCGTGCGCCGCGCGGCACATCACGTCATCGCCATACTCCGCGGGCCCTCCTGACCTGGGGAGATCACGCGCCACTCGCAGGAGCGGAAATCGCGCGGCAGCGCGGCCGCGGGGCACCCCGATGACGCCGCATCTCGCGGGCACACCGCAGCTCGAAACCGAGCGTCTGGTCCTGCGGGGCCCGGAAGGTCCGGACTGGGAGGGTTGGGCGCGCTTGGCGCTGAGCGAGCGAGCCCAGCATATCGGCGGACCCTATAGCCGTGAGACGGCGTTTCGCGCCTGGGGCCATGTGATCGGGCATTGGGCGATGCGCGGCTTCGGGAGCTTCGTGATCACCCGCAAGGATACCGGTCAGGCCATCGGCCATTGTGGCCCTTGGTTCCCCGAGGGCTGGCCCGAGCATGAGCTCGGTTGGACAATCTGGTCGCGCGAAGACGAGGGCCAGGGCTATGCCTTCGAGGCGGCCTCCGCCGCCCGCGACCACGCGTTCCATACGCTCGGATGGCGCACGGCGGTGAGCTATATCGACGACGGCAACCTGCGATCCATCGCCCTTGCCCGCCGCCTGGGCGCGACCCAGGACGAGACCGCTCCCAAACCCGACCATGACGCGCCGCCGATCCTTGTGTTCCGACACGCGCATGCCGCCTCTCGCCCATGACCACCACGACCCTCGAGACCCAGCGGCTGATCCTTCGGCCTCCCGACCCTCGCGACTGGGACGGCTACAAGGCCTTCATCCTGTCGACACGGGCCGAGCACGCCGGGCGCCAGACGGACCTGGGGGGCGCCTGGAACGCCTTTGCCGCCCATCTCGGCCACTGGCGAATTCGGGGCTTCGGCCTATGGGCCGTGACGCGAAAGGGCGAAGACCCGGCGATCGGTATGGTGGGCCCTTACTACCCAGGGCATTGGCCCGAGCACGAGCTGGGTTGGGTGCTCTTCACCGCCGCCGAGGGCCAGGGCTTCGCCACCGAAGCGGCGCGCGCCGCGCGCGGCCACGCCTACACGTCCCTCGGCTGGACCACGGCGGTCAGCTATATTGCACCGGGCAACCACCGCTCCATTGCCGTGGCCGAGCGCCTGGGCGCGGCTCTCGACCCCAACGCGCAACAGCCCAAGCCCGCGACCCCCTGCCTGGTCTACCGCCACCCCGCGCCAGAGGCCGCCCCATGAGCGTCGACTTCCGCATCCCCGAGATCGAGACCGAGCGGCTACGGCTTCGCCTGCCGCGCGCTTCCGACCTGCCCGATCACATCGCCTTTCGTGGATCCGAACGCGCCAAGGGCGTGGGCGGACCCTATGACGCCGCCTCCAGCGTCCACCATCTCGAGGGGATCATCGGCCAGTGGCAGCTCCGGGGCTACGGCCGCTGGATGGTGGCGGACAAGGAAACCGACGCGCCCTTGGGGCTCGTGGGCATCTACCACCCGGAGGATTGGCCCGAACCCGAGATCGGCTGGTCGCTCTACGCCGCCGCCGAGGGCAAGGGCATCGCGCTCGAGGCCGCCACCGCCACCCGCCACTATGCCTATGGCACGCTTAAGTGGACGCGGATCGTGAGCCTTATCATGCCGGATAACATCCGCTCGATCCGGCTTGCCGAGCGAATGGGATGCACCAAGACCCTCCCGTTCCAGCACCCGGAATTCGGCCAACTCGACATCTGGGTTCACCAGGGTCCCGGGGGCCGACCATGACCCCGGTCCATGAGTTGCCGCCCCCAAGGGGCCCTGCCGCCGACCTCGCGGACGGGATCCGTGGGGCGATCCCGGTGCTCGACACCCCGCGCCTCAGGCTCCGCGCCATGGAGATGGGCGACTTCGTGGTGATGCTCGAGATTCTGAACGGTCCGCGCGGCGACGGCATCGGCGGGCCGATGGAGCGCCGGAAGGCTTGGTTCGACTTCACCCAGATGCAGTCCACCTGGACCTGGCGCGGCCATGGCTGGTGGACGATCACCGATTGCAACACGGGAAAGATCCTGGGCTTCACGGGTCTCGGCTTCGAACCCGGGGACCTGGAACCGGAACTTGGCTATTTCCTGACTGACGCCGCGGAAGGCCGGGGCTACGCGTCCGAGGCCGCCCGCGCCGTCCAGACCTTCGCCCGCGAGCGCCTGCGCTTCGCCTCGGTTGTCAGCTACATCAACAAGGACAATGCGCGCTCTGTGGCCGTGGCCGAACGGATCGGAGCCGTCCGCGACCCCGCCGCCGAGACGGCCCTTGGCCAAGACGACACCTTCGTCTACCGCCACCACCTGACCGGAGGCGCCCCATGACGCCCTGTGTACGCGCTGTGTACGCCCTGTGTACGCCCTGTGCGCCCCGATTTCCCGCTCCAAGGACCGCCCGATGACCGACCCAACCTCCCGCGCTGCCACCCTTTTGGCCGACCACCGGGCGTCGATCGATCGGCTCGACGCCATCCTCGTCTACACCCTGGCCGAGCGGTTCAAGCACACGCAGGCCGTGGGCAAGCTCAAGGCCGACCATGCCCTTCCGCCCGCGGACAAGTCCCGCGAGGCGGCCCAGATCGAACGGCTCGAAAGGCTGTCGAAGGAAGCGGATCTCGATCCCGAGTTCGCCAAGAAATTCCTTGGATTCATCATCCAGGAAGTCATCCACCATCACGAACAGCACCAAAATCTCTAGGAGAACAAAGACATGGCCATGAAAATCCGGCTTGCCCGAGGCGGCTCGAAGAAGCGCCCGCACTATTCCATCGTCGCCGCCGACAGCCGCATGCCGCGCGACGGACGCTTCATCGAAAAGCTCGGCACCTATAACCCGCTGCTTCCCAAGGACTCCGAAGAGCGCGTTAAGATGAACATGGAGCGCGTCGAGTACTGGCTCGGCCAGGGCGCCCAGCCCACCGACCGCATCGCCCGGATGCTCGAGGCCGCTGGCAAGCTTGACAAAAAGGAACGCTCCAACCCGCAAAAGGCCGAACCTGGCAAGAAGGCCCAGGAGCGCGCCGAGGAGAAGGCCGCAAAGGCCGCCGAAGCGTCGGAAGCGCCCGCCGAAGAGGAGCAGGCGGCGGAGTGATCCGCCCCTCACCTGCATAGAGCATTGCCGTTTCTTGGGCTCCTCGGTCTCGGGCGGATTGGACGCTGGATCACACTGGCCCTGTGCGCCGGTGCGTTCTGGGCCGGCACCGAGATGCAGCACGCACTGATGGTGAACCGCTGCCTGGAGGCGGGCGGCACCATCGACGCGCGCGGCCTATGCCACGGGCTCCGGTGAAGGGGGCGCGGGTTTGTGTGGGCGCCATTGCGGGCGCCTACGGCGTCCGGGGCGAGGTTCGTCTGAAGAGTTTCTGCGCGGACCCGCGCGCAATCGCCGAATACGGCCCGCTCGAGACCGAGGACGGAACCCGATCCTTTACCGTAACTCTTGGAAATTCAGTAAAAAACGGCTTCTCGGCCCGGCTTTCCGGCATCCGTTCGAAAGACGCGGCCGATGGGCTCAGAGGCATCCGGCTTTACGCCGAACGGGGCCGTCTTCCGGCGCCGGAGGACGATGAATACTACCATGCCGATCTGATCGGGCTTCGGGTTCTGGATACCGGCGGAACCGAGCTTGGGCAGGTCAAGGCGGTCCTGAACCATGGCGCCGGGGACATCCTGGAGATCGCGGTCACCGGACACTCCGCCACCGCGCTCTTGCCATTTACGCGAGCATGCGTGCCCACCGTCGATCTCTTGGGTGGCCGGGTGATCGCCGATCCCCCGGATGGGGTGCTTCCGGAGGACTAATCACCCTCGGGACGTGGTTTTTGCAAGAGCCCAAATCGCGTTAGATCTTACTCCTGCACGCCAGCACGCGCGGCGCCCCGGTATGTGTTAAAGGCCTCTCGAACCGGCGGCAGAAACGCCAGAAACAGCCCCATCCCAAGAAAGAGAACGACCATCAGCGGGATCCACAGCATGGCCGTCACCAACCCCACAGCGGCCGCGATATGCATGGCGCGGCGCGCAGGCAAAACGCGCAGAAGGCCCAGTTGAAACAGCCGCCCTCCATCCAGCGGGAAAACAGGCATCAGGTTGAAGATTGCGAGAAACAGATTGATATGCGCAACGGTCGCCGCGATCCAGCCAAGGTCGCGATAGGGCAGGTACGGGGCGGCCAAGGATGCCAGCGCCCACAGTGCGAGGTTGACGATCGGGCCCATGGCGACGACGAATTCGCTTTCGCGGGCCGTCAATGCCCGCCCGGGCTCGCAGAAACCGCCGCCGCCAAACAGCACGATCCGGCGAACCGGAATGCCCTGGATGACGCAGGCCCAAGCGTGTCCAAGCTCGTGCAGAAAGATCGATCCAACGAGAATCGCAAGAAAAATGGCGTCGTAATAGACGTAGTAGAGATCGCTGGTGCTGCGCCCTAAGGCCAGGACCACAAGCAAAAGAAGAGCGATGCTCGGTCGAATTTGAACCGGCACGCCCCAAGGCCCGCGAAAGGTAAGGATCCGCAGATTTGTCAATGCGAGAGGTCTCCGTGCTGACCTGGCGCTTGGCGGATCGCATGGAATTACGTCATTTCTGGACCAATGGCGTGGCGGCCCCGATTGACCCGCGGATTGATGCGACCCCACGAAGCAGCTAAAGAACCGCGGTCCCCCAACGAGCGTGTGGAGCCTCATGGCAGAACCGCCCCGGAAGTCCCACGGCCGCCTGTCAATCCGTGCCTCGGCAGAGCCGCGCGATCTTATGGCGAGACCGGCGCTCGCCGGTGTGTGGCAGGCTCGGATCATCACGCTTTTGCCCGACGCCTTTCCCGGACCCCTTGGTCTCTCACTCATTGGCAAGGCGCTCAAAGACGGGATCTGGCAACTGGCTCTGACCGATCTGAGGCGGTTCGGCGCCGGACGGCACCGAGATGTCGACGATACCCCTGCGGGCGGTGGTGCCGGAATGGTTCTGAGAGCCGATGTCATGGGCCGCGCGGTGGCGTCGACCGTGGAGGGCCTGCCCAACGATCCGGCGCGCTGGCCACGCATGTATCTCTCCCCCAGGGGCCGCAAGTTCGATCAGGCAATGGCGCGGCGCCTTGCACGGGCCGAAGGCATTATCCTCGTGTCGGGCCGCTTCGAGGGCCTGGATCAACGGGCGATCGATCATCTGGGCCTCGAGGAGGTGTCGATCGGGGATTTTGTCATGACCGGCGGCGACATCGCGGCATATGCAATGATTGATGCGATTGTTCGGCTGCTCCCTGGCGTTTTGGGCAATGCGGCGTCCACTGAGGACGAGAGCTTTTCAAACGGTCTCTTGGAGCACCCGCAATACACGCGACCCGCGCTTTGGGAAGGATCCTCAATCCCCGAGGTGTTGACCTCTGGCGACCACGCTGCGGTGGAGCGCTGGCGCCGTGCACAATCGGAAGCCCTGACCCAGGAGCGCCGTCCGGACCTTTGGAAGAAACGCGAGGACTAGCGCCCCTGGAGGGCTCGGAGGCACAACGCCGAGCCTTGACTGCGCATCTTGGCCAGATCCCAATCTTTGCCACACCCCACGGTGCCCACATCACGGGCATTCCGCGCCCATTTTCTGATCAATGGGATCGCTCAGCGGCCGCAAACGTCTTTTTTGCATCCCGTTTATGCCGCCATAACGCTGCCTTGACGCGCACGGTGTCCTAGTTCCAGCGCGCCAGCCCGATGCCAGGCGCAACAGGGATAAGAAAGGCGACAGAATGTTGGAAACACAAACGACGCCGAGAAAATCCGGCGACACAGCGATGGCGTCCTACAGGATAGCTGGACAGTTTGACGTGCACGGTGAGCCTTCCGGAGCACGGGATCTTGCCCTCGGACCGTTTCGGCTTGGGATGCCGCACATGGACGCGGAGGGTGTCAGCCAAGGATGGCTCTTGCGCGAAGCCTGCCATCTTCAATGGATGAGCATCGCCGCCCGGCTCGGCGTCCAGCCGACGGAGTTTCGCGACCGGCAGGGGCACCGCGTCCTGCCATCGGTCGTTGCGGCCACGCTCAATGGCGATGCCGCCCGTTTCCGGGAAGACGATCTCTGCGACCTCTACCTCACCGAGCATCCCAACCCCGAAAACGGATGGCGCGGTCAGGTCGATCTGGTGAACAGCGCGGGCGGGCACGTGCTTCGCGCCGAGATCGTCACCGCCTTCGCGCATCGTGCCGGACCGTCCAACAGGGATCTCGCGCCGGCCGATCTTGAGGCGGGTCTTCAAGCGCATCGCGATGGCGCCGCCGCGCGGCGGACCTCGGTCATCCGGAGGCTTGGCAACGCGCAGCGGGCGCAAGCGCGCCACGACCAGGACCCGCCCCATAGGGTGATCGAGATCGACCCTGGTAGCCATTTGAACGGTGTTGGGCTGGTCTATTTCGCGGCGATCCACGACATGCTGGCGGGCACCGAGCGCCGGGCGATCCCCGATCTTGTGCGCGCCTGGCCCATGCGCGACCGCCGCGTCCATTTCTACGGAAATCTCGACGCGGGCGATCAGGTCGAGATCACATCGCGGGCCCGCGTCCGCGCCCTCACACCCGACGCGCATGTGAGCGTGGTCACCAACGCGCGGCGAGCGTCGGACGGCGCCGTGATCGCCGCCTCCGAAAGCCTTTATGGCGGGCCGTGAGCGCGGACGCAGAAGATACTTGATCGGGAACGACCTTAGCCCTATACCGCTCGGGCCCGTGGACTAAAGGTTCGCGGGTCGTTCGTTTCTAGCGTCCCTGTTCTTGGACACACAACCGAGCCGAACGTACACAGCAATGAGGTAAGCTGACCTGAACTCTCCGGCGGGGGCCGCGGCCAACCCGAGCAAGGACCCGGAGCTCTGAGGCGCGCGACATCTTCGCGGGATCAACCGCGAGCAATACAAGGAGTGGTCGGATGAATCTGATCGCGGAGTTGGAAGCCGAGCACGTCGCCGCGCTTGGCAAGGACATTCCGGATTTCAAGGCGGGCGACACGGTTCGCGTTGGCTACAAAGTGACGGAAGGCACCCGGACGCGGGTTCAGAACTACGAAGGCGTCTGCATCGCCCGCAAGAACGGCGATGGGATCGCCGGATCGTTCACCGTCCGCAAGATTTCGTTTGGCGAGGGCGTGGAGCGGGTGTTTCCACTCCACTCGATGAATATTGATTCGATCACCGTGGTCCGACGCGGCCGGGTCCGGCGCGCGAAACTCTACTACCTGCGCTCACGCCGCGGTAAGTCGGCCCGGATCGCCGAGGATACCCACTACAAGCCCAAATCTGGCGCGTGAGGAGCAGGCAGATGAAGAAAGATACGCATCCCGATTATCACCTGATCGACGTCAAGATGGTGAATGGCGACGTTGTGCAGATGAAATCGACCTGGGGCGGCGAAGGCGATACGCTGTCGTTGGAGGTGGACCCCAGCGTCCATCCCGCATGGACAGGCGGTGGCACGCGGCTGATGGACACCGGCGGACGGGTGTCCAAGTTCAAGAAGAAATACGAAGGCTTGGGATTTTGAGTGCATCGGATCGCTGAGGCGATCCGACGGGGGCGAGAGGGGCGCTGCCCCCCTCGCCGCTCCCCCCGGGATATTTGATAAGAGAAGAAGGCGCAGCGGCGCCGACCTGCGGGTGGTGGCATCGCACGTGATTGACCACCGGTCACGCCGGGGCTAGGTCGGGGCCGATCACAGGTGTCGGTGAGGCAGCATGAATATCGATCTTTTGCGCGCGCTTTGCGAAACCCCAGGCGTGCCAGGCCACGAAGACCGCGTTCGCGGGCTCATCGAGCAAGAGATCGACGGGCTCTTTGATCACGTCGAGACCGATGCCATGGGCTCGCTCTTGTGCCGCCGGAACGCTGACGACAGCGGGGCGCCCAAGGTGATGCTCCTATGCCACATGGATGAGATCGGCTTTCTCGTCAGCCATGTGAGCGAGAAGGGGTTTGTCTACCTCCAGAGCGTCGGTGGCTTCGATCCGCGCAACCTGTTTTCCCGCCGTGTGATGGTGTGCACCGAGACTGGAGATCTGAAGGGCGTGATGAACCCCGGTGGACGTCCGGTTCACATCGCCTCGCCGGAAGACAAGAAAAAGGTCCCTGAGCCGCATGAGTTCTTCGTGGATTTAGGCTTGGGCGAGGCGGCGCGCGATGTCGTTGCCGTGGGCGACATGGTTGTCATGGATGAGCCGTTGATCGAGATGGGCGACAAGATTGTCTCGAAGGCGCTCGACAACCGCATTGCCTGCTGGCTTGGGATTGAGGCGATCAGAGGTTTGGCGGGCGCGGGCCGGGGTGCGGAAATTCACGTCGCCTTTACGAGCCAGGAGGAAGTGGGTCTGCGCGGCGCGCGCACCGCGGCGTTCAAGATCCGACCCGATATCGGGATCGGGATCGACACCACGCTCGCCTGCGACACCCCAGGGGTGCCGGAGCAGGACCGCACCACTGAACAGGGCAAGGGTTTCGGGCTCCATGTGCGCGACAGTTCGTTCATCGCAGATCGGGCATTGGTCGCCGAGATCGCCGCTCTCGCCCAGGCCGAAGCCATCCCGTTTCAGCGTACCATGCTGCGCTCGGGGGGGCAGGATGGCGCGGCGGCGCAGCAAGCCGCAGCGGGCGCGCGAGCCGTGGGCATCGTGGTGGGAACGCGCTACATCCACACCGTGACCGAGACGATCCATAAGAGTGATTTGATGGCGGCGCGGGACATCCTTGTGGCGTATCTGAAGAGTTTCTAGCCCAAGATTTTCAAATTCGAGCGACGCCACCGCTTTTCAGCGGCGAAAACACAACATATAGTGTCACAAAACGATCAATAGCGCGGTCCTCGGGCAGAATAGGGGCAGGTCTTGGCGCATATCATTGTTGTGGGCAACGAGAAGGGCGGCTCTGGCAAGTCGACCACCTCGATGCATGTGGCGACCGCGTTGGTCCGGATGGGACATAGTGTGGGCACCCTGGACTTAGATCTCCGCCAGAAATCGCTGTCACGGTATATCGAGAACCGTCGGGCGTTTCTGGCCCGCGAGGGGATCGATCTTCCATCGCCGGAGTACCGGGACCTCCCCCAGATCAGCGATGACGCGCTCCGGCCAGGAGAGAACCTGAACGACCGGCGGCTCTCGGCGGCGGTGGTGGGCATGGAGGACAGTTGCGAATTCATCTTGATTGACTGCCCGGGCTCGCACACGCGGCTCTCCCAGGTGGCCCACTCGCTCGCCGACACACTCGTGACGCCGCTCAATGACAGTTTCATCGATTTTGATCTCTTGGCCCATGCCGATCCCGAGACCAACAAGATCCTGGGCCCGTCAATTTATTCAGAGATGGTCTGGAACGCCCGCCAGCTTCGCGCGCAGGCAGGCTTGAAGCCGATCGACTGGATCGTGGTCCGCAACCGGCTTGGCGCGCAGGCCATGCACAATAAGCGGAAGATGGGAGAGGCGCTTTCGGACCTGGGACGCCGTATCGGGTTTCGCGTGGTTCCGGGGTTTTCCGAGCGCGTGATTTTTCGCGAGTTGTTTCCCCGGGGTCTGACCCTGCTGGATCTGCGCGATATCGGGGTGAAGGGTCAGATGAACATCTCCAATGTCGCGGCCCGCCAGGAACTGCGCGATCTCGTCAGAGAGCTTCATCTTCCGAACGTGACCGTGGATTTCTGAGCCTCGCCCGAAGGCGCACCCTACCCAGACGGATCCTCTGGGTGATCCCCGACAGCGCCGCGCGAGGGGCACGGGCACCATCCGCCTCGTGCAGATCTCCGAGCGAAATCTCGGCCTGGGTTGGCAGGGGCGCAAATTCTGGATGACAGTGCGGCGCCGTCCCTTTCTCGCCCAGGTCCCGATCGCTGATCCGGCGAAGCTCACCCGAAAACCCGTGGAGGGCCCACCAAAGCTGCAAGACACCAGCCGTAGCCAAGAGCAGGAGTGCAAGCGCGAATAGGTCGTCTCGAAGGCCCGATGGAACCGGTGCCGCGAGAACCGCCAGTCTTCCTCCGACATAGGGAGAAACCGCAACGAAGCTCTGGGCAAGGGTCACACCCCGCGCGGCGAGAGCGCCGTGGGCCACAAGGGTCAGATCCGCAATAGGCGTTTCCGTTCCGAGAAGCGTGACGACCTGGCCATAGTCGCCATCGCCAAGTACCGCCTCGGAGAGCATTGCAGGATCGCTTGGCGCAGCGTCCGGGTCATCGATGGGCAGAACCACAAGACCAATGGCCGTGCTTCGGTGATCCGGCCCGGTGACCCGACGTTCAACCTGCGCGGACAGGACGCCACTTTGCTCGGGCGCGCTCCCCGCGAGCCGCGCCGAACCCACGGCGCTGACCGGAAAGACCGGCGCCACGAGAACCCACTGGCGGGGCGACCGGCCGCGTTCGAAAACGGTCGCGGCGGCGGACATGTCAATTTCTCCGGTAATCCGTACCTCGCCTGCGGGCCCGACATCCCGCCCTGGCGCAAAGTCCTGGATCATCACGGGCGGCGGTGGGCCTTGGCGAAGCGCCAGGTCCCGATCGAGCTGCTCTTGAACCGTCACATATCCCGCAAGGAGCCCCACGGCAGCCACCAAGACCGCCGCGAAGAGAACCTTTCTCGGGTCGCAGATACCGACCAGCACATGCCGCAGAGAGAGCATCACCTACCAGCTCTTGGGGCCAAACACGGTTAACGTATGTCGCAGCAAGGCGGCACGATCGTGGCAAAGGGGCGGAAAGTTGATGCCTTGAGCAAAGCTATGGGGTGCTAACCGGTGGCGTGACGCTATCCTTCACCGCCTCCATCGAGACGTAGCTGGATGTCGAGGACACGTGCGGCAAGGCCGATATCACCTCGCCCAGGACATGGCGGTAATCCTTCATGTCGCGGGTGCGCACTTTCAACAGGTAGTCAAACGAGCCCGCGATCATGTGGCATTCCTCAATCTCAGGAACAGCCCGTGCCGCTGCGTTGAACTCCCGCAGCGCCGCCTCGCGTGTGTCCAACATCCGCACCTCGGCGAAGGCCACATGCTCTCGACCAAGCTTCGCGAGGTCAAGCATTGCCCGAAAGCCGGTGATATAGCCCTCTTCCTGGAGCCTGCGGAGGCGGATCTGGCACGGTGTCTTGGACAACCCCACCCGACGCGCCAAATCGGTCACGGTCAATCGGCCATCCTGACCAAGCTCCTGCAGAATCCGCATGTCGAATCGGTCAATACGTCCATGTTCCATGACATTTTCTATCTACTTTCCTAAGATGCGTCTCTAAATTAGCGAAATCACCTGCAAAGTCGAGAAATTTAGGAGGATTGACTGGCTTGCCTTCTGGTACAAAGGCACAACGCTCTCGGAGACACCATGAACGCCATCGACCATGCCAGGGCGCAGATTCGCGCGGACCATCTCGCAGATGAGGCCGAGCTTCTCTCGCGGCTCGTTCAGGACGCCTCCTTTAGCGTTGACCAACGCCAGTCAGCCGCCCGCCGTGCCGCGAGACTTGTTGAGGCAATCCGCGCCGACGACGCGCCGGGGCTGATGGAGGTCTTCCTCGCGGAATACGGGCTGTCGACGGAAGAAGGCATCGCGCTGATGTGTTTGGCAGAAGCGCTTTTGCGAGTGCCGGATGCCGAAACAGTGGATGCGCTGATAGAGGACAAGATTGCGCCGTCGGAATGGGGCGCGCATCTTGGTCAATCCTCCTCACCGCTCGTCAACGCGTCAACCTGGGCGCTTCTCTTGACGGGCAAGGTTCTACAAGATGGCCGCGGCGCGGCCGCCGTCCTAAAAGACGCGCTCCGCCGCCTCGGCGAACCCGTGATCCGCGCCGCCGTGGGTCGCGCGATGCGCGAGATGGGCGCGCAGTTCGTCCTGGGCGAGACCATCGACGCGGCGGTGGCCCGGGGTGCCGATCGGGTACGGGAGGGCTACTCGTTTTCCTTCGACATGTTGGGCGAAGCGGCGCGAACCGATGACGACGCCCAGGGCTATTTCCATGCCTATATGGACGCGATCAACCGGCTTGCGCAGGAGGCGGGCGGTGATCTGCGGACGGGGCCCGGCATCTCGATCAAGCTCTCGGCCCTTCATCCACGTTACGAGGAAAGCCAACGCGACAAGGTGATGGCCGAACTCGTACCCCGTGCCCTGTCGCTCGCCCTAAAGGCCCGCGAGTTGGGCATGGGGCTTAATATCGACGCGGAAGAGGCTGACCGGCTTGAGCTGTCGCTCGATGTCATCGAGGCCGTACTGAGTGATCCGCGCCTTGGTGGCTGGGATGGGTTCGGGATCGTGGTTCAGGCCTACGGCAAACGCGCATCCGCGGTGATCGGCTGGTTTCACGCGCTGAGCGAAGACCTGGACCGCCGGGTGATGCTCCGACTTGTCAAAGGAGCCTATTGGGACACCGAGATAAAGCGGGCGCAGGTCGAGGGATTGTCCGGTTTCCCGGTCTGGACCCGGAAAGCCGCGACCGATGTAGCTTATCTTGCCTGTGCAAAACAGCTGCTTGGCCTGACCGACCGGATCTATCCGCAATTCGCGACCCACAACGCGCACAGCGTGGCTGCGATCCTGGAGCTTGGTGCGCCAGCGGACACCTATGAGTTCCAACGACTGCACGGGATGGGTGAAAGCTTGCATGACAAGGTGCTGAAAGCGGACGGCACACGCTGCCGGATCTATGCGCCCGTGGGGGCGCATCGCGACCTTCTCGCCTATCTGGTCCGGCGGCTCTTGGAAAACGGAGCGAACTCGTCGTTCGTCAATCAGATCGTCGACCCCCATGTCCCCGCGGAGGTTGTCGCCGCCGACCCGTTCGATACCTTAGCACGCGCGGGCGACAATCGCGCGGTCGTATCTCCCACTGACCTCTTTGAGCCCGAGCGTCGAAACGCGCGGGGATGGGACCTGCACGACCGCGATGATATTTCCGCGATTGAAAGAGCGCGCGCGCCCTTCCAGGACCATTGCTGGGAGGCGGGCCCGCTCATAAAGGCCGATGTCAGCGGCGCCGCGCGCAAAGACGTGCGCAACCCAGCTAATCCGGACGAAATTGTGGGGCACATCCAGTTCGCTGGTCCTTCCGACGTCGCTGCCGCAATCACGGCCGCCACGCCGTGGGCGGCAACGCCTTCAGAGCGTGCCCAGACGCTCATCCGTGCGTCCGATCTTTATGAAGCGCGCTATGGCGAGATCTTTGCGCTTTTGTGCCGCGAGGCAGGCAAGACACCAAGAGATGCCATTGCCGAGTTGCGGGAAGCCGTCGACTTCTTGCGCTACTACGCGGCGCGGGGCCGCGAACTCGACGCGCCGGCGCGCGGCGTTATTACCTGCATCAGCCCATGGAATTTCCCGCTCGCCATCTTTACCGGTCAGATCGCCGCCGCGCTGGCGGCCGGGAATGCTGTTCTTGCCAAACCGGCCGAGGCCACAGGTTTGATCGCCTGTTTGGCCGTCAGCTGCCTTTACGAAGCAGGCGTTCCGCGGAGCGCGCTCCAGCTCTTGCCAGGCGAAGGGCATGACGTGGGCGCCGCACTGACCTCGGAGCCGCGCGTGGACGGTGTCTGCTACACCGGCTCGACAGCGACGGCCCAGGCGATCAACCGGTCCATGGCGCGCGCGCTCGACCCAAGCGCGCCGCTGATCGCCGAAACAGGTGGGCTGAACGCGATGATCGTCGACTCAACCGCGCTGCCCGAGCAAGCGGTGCGCGATATCGTTGTTTCTGCGTTCCAGTCTGCCGGACAGCGCTGTTCCGCCCTCCGCGTGCTCTATCTCCAAGAAGACGTGGAAGACGTGATCCTAAACATGCTCTTTGGGGCGATGGACGCGCTTTCACTGGGCGACCCGTGGGAAATGTCGGCCGATGTTGGCCCGGTGATCGATGCCGCGGCCCAAGACGAGATCGCGCGTCACATCGAGACGGCGCGCTCGGAGGGGCGGCTTCTCAAAATGATCAAGAGGCCCCAAATCGGGCACTTTGTCGGACCGGCGGTGATCCGTGTGGGCGGGATCGACGACATAGGTCGCGAGATTTTTGGGCCGGTTCTCCATGTCGCATCGTTTCGTGCGGAGGCGCTCGATCGGGTGGTCGATGCTGTCAATCAAAGCGGCTATGGGCTTACCTTTGGCATCCACAGCCGGATCGACGACCGGGTCGACCGGGTCGCAAAGCGGCTCAAGGTGGGCAATATCTACGTGAATCGCAATCAGATTGGCGCGATCGTTGGCTCCCAGCCCTTTGGTGGCGAGGGCCTTTCGGGCACGGGACCCAAAGCCGGCGGACCGGCCTATGTGCCGCGCTTCGCGAAGCCCGCGAGCCGGCACGCGGCGTTACCGCGCTCCCATCGGGCGCCCGAGGAACGTGTTCAGGCCGCGCTCGACGCCGCGACGCCCGTGGATGGTGCGCTCTCGGTCGAAAGCCTGCCCGGGCCCACCGGCGAATCCAACCGTCTTTCGGTTCATCCACGGGGCATCATTCTATGTCTTGGTCCGACGCTTGAACTCGCACAGCGCCAGGCGCGGATCGCCCGGGGCGCTGGGTGTGGCGTCGTGCTGGTCGCGCCGGGCGCCGAGGGGCCCGACGCGGTCCCTGGGGTGCTCGATCGGACCGCGCTAACAAGGCTCGAGGGATTCAACGGGGTTGCCCTCGCCTCCGACCCGGCCGACCTGAAGACAGCGCGGGAGGCGCTTGCGCGGCGCGACGGACCGATCATCCCGCTTCTTTCCGAGGACGACCTCGATGCCAGGGTCGTTCTAGAGCGCCATCTCTGTGTCGACACCACCGCGGCCGGCGGAAACGCACGGCTCTTGGCGCAATCGGGCTGATGCAGATCTTGCACATATCGCGCAATTGAGCTGAGCCGCGAGCAAAAAACCATGGCAAACAGCTTGAATTTCCAACAAAAGCGGCCTTGGCACAGCTGGCGCTTTGGCCAAGACGCGCTTAGCCCGACCCCGCGAGAAGCCGGTCAAGGCGGCGGTTTATCTCGTCATAAATCGCATAGTCGATGGCATTGTTGGCCCTAAATATCGCAACCGCCTCGGGGCTCGCCTCCGATGTTCTGGGCGTCACATTCTCGACCGGCAGACCATTTGGAACAGGTTTGCCAAGCGCGTCGGCGAGCCAGGTCACGCAATCCTCAAACCTTTCAAGGGTCCCGATGAACCAGTACCGGCCAATCTGGTCCTCCCAGGTCGCCTCGGTCGCGTCGAACTGCGAAAGATAGCCGCTGCGCCGGGTGGACAGGTATTCATCGAGGGCCATTGGCACGAAATCCGGATCATGTTCGGGTCGCACGCGAGCTTCGAAAAAGTACTCCGACATCGACTTCTCCAGCGGATCGCGCACAAAGCTCAAAAGCCGCCAGTGGCCCGAAGACTTGAATTCGGGATAGCGGTTGAACAACGCCATATCGGGCGCCCAGTAGTGCCCGGCCGCGATCTCATCGGCTCCAAGCGAGGCAAGTTCGATCGGCGGCGTGGCGTAGGTCCCCCAGGGCTCTGGGTATTCTGGAATCACCTTGAACCAGTTTGACAACACCCGACGAAAGCTCGTTCCACCGGTCTTCGGGATGTGGTGGAAAAAGTAACGCGGTTCCTCAGCCACATCGTTCCGCGCACCCAGTAGATGCGATGTGAGCCATCGGCGGCTGTCGATCTGCTCGAACGCATCGGGGCCGGTTTCACGAATTCTGAGGGTTGCATCGTCCCGGCGTGACGGCGTTGAGGCGAGCTCCGACGCGATGCGAACGTAGTCCTTCGTCGTTTCAGCGACCAAGTCATCCAGACCCAGGGCTTCAAGCCACCCCGCCGCCTGGTGGCCCCGCTGGGTACGCTCGGCGCGCGCCACCACCGGGAGATCGGCACGTAAGGCCTCGAGGGTTGTTGTTGCTCCCGAATACGGAAACGCAACGAGGTAAACGTCCGCAGACGCGAGCATGTCGCGCACCCCGTCCGCGCCAAGGGGCGGGAGCACGACGACCCGGGTCTCATCCACGCCCGCGGACGCGCAGGAGGCCCGCACCCGGCTCGCAAATGCCCTCTCATCGTAATTGCGGTACCAGTTCGCAGCAAAGGGATAGAGGACCAGAACCGCATCCGGGCAAGACGCGAGAACGCCAACCCAGGCATCCAGCGCCTCCGGGCTGATCTTGTCTTCCATGGCGCCACTCGTGAGGATGATTTGATCCGCGCGGATCCCCAGGTTGGCCCTAAGACGCTCGCGCGTGTTCTCGGGGGCTGGGCTCTGCGGACCAAATCCGAAGACCTGGCCGGTGCCAGGCGCGATCACCACCGTCTCTGTGCAATCAGCGCGGGCAGCCTCTGGCGCCTGGAGCGCACCGATGATCATCTCATCCACCCGCGTCATGCCGGTGGTGGCGTATTGGGCGGCCGCAAGCGTGATCTGGCGCGGCGCGAGGCGGTGCGCCGCGATCTCGGCGTCACGCATGAAACCGTGGAAAGCCGCGCCCAGGATCACCGTATCAAGCTCTTCGCTTCGGATTGCGGCGACGGTATCGGCGACACTGTAGCCCACAAGGGACATGATGCGCGCCGTCCCCACGTCCTGGTCCGTTCCGTCGCGCTGCATGGTCAGAAATACCGTGACATCCGCGCGGTCCGCTGGGAGCGATTTGAGGATCCCCTTCAGGATCCACGTCTCGGGCACTGGACCGATCGTGCGCACCACGATCCCAATCCGCGGACGTGTCCGTGCCAACTGGCCAGCGCGCTTTGGGAGATCGAGCGCATGGCCTTCACGCAAGAGCCGCGCTTCGAGTGCGCGGGCAAAGGCAACGACATGGGGCTTGAGATCCATGTCACTGAAGAGAAGACCGTTGGGCCGCGTCGCGGTGAGAACCGCGCTCGCCAGCGCCCAGCGCGCCGACCGCATTGGCGCCTCCGCGATCATCGCGCGCGCCTCGTGCAAGCGAGCGACGAGAATGTCTTGGTGGCGTTTCAACATCTCGCTTGGCGCACCGGGGCCTGGATCGCGGATCAGGATCCGCGCAACCGCGCGCTGAATGTCCCGCGGCAAGTCGGGAACTGCATCAAGCGACACGGCCGCCAAGGCTGGATTACACGGACCGGCAAGCGCGACCAGCGCAAAGGACCGGAGCCAGCCGATACCCTGCTGAGCCCCCTCTTCTGCGATTTCTGGGTCCGGCGTGACGGTCGCCGCAAGCTCCGCCAAACGTATGAGATCCTCCGCACCCAACAAGTGCCACATCGCGGCAGGGGCCGTCTCTGAAATCTCTCGAGCCAACCGGGGATAGAGGCCCGCACACTCTGAGGTCCCATAGCCGGTCTCGCCCGCCTGCTCGAGCACGCGAAGTGCGTGCGCGAGCGACGTGGCGCCGCCTGGCAGTTGGCGAGGCGGCGGCTCACCCTCGGTTTCGTTCGATGGTACCGGCTCCGGTCGGGGTTGTGGCTCAAGGGTGAGTGCGTGGAGCGCAAGGCCGCCGTGGTCATCATCTGCGACGCCACCCGCACCAACCCCGGCCGCGTGGATCGCGAGGTCGACGGGGCCCCCTGTCGGCACCGGCACCTCCACAGTACCGCGCCCGGCCAGACGCAAGCTAAGCCGTGTCTCCCCATCGATGGTCGCCATGACAAGCGGAGGCGTGTCCGCCACGCGCGGGCCGAGCGGCTCGAGATCAAGCACGAGCGTGGCCTCGGGTTGCGCCGAAACCGCCGGGAAGTTCAGGTGAAGCTCGGCCACGGGACCGATCATCAGGGCGGTGCCCGCCGCTTCGAGGTCCCAGCCCGCTCCGAGAAACGGCCGGAGCGCTCGGGCGGTGCCCGCGCCGGTGCGCTCGCCCGGGTTCACGCGGGGCCCGTGCCCCGGCACCCAACCCAAGGTGGCCAGGGCAACCTCGGCACCCTCCAGGAACTCCTCAGCTCGAAAGTTGAAGGCGATGTCAAGCCGTGCCCGGCGCGCAAGTCGAGGGGGGATGGCCACAACGATGCGCATATCGGCGTCGACCAGACCGTAATAGAGCTGTTGGTTTCCATGGGCGATGTTGAGGCGCCCTCGGGCCTGATCCCGTGAAAAACGGAGAACAAGGCAATAGGGAGGCTCGAGGACTGGAAGCGTGAGGGAGAGCTTTTCGTCAGCGCCGATCAAGGTCTCGCCTTCCAGGACCGCGCCGTCCTTGCTCCGCAGAACCGGACCGAGGGTGTCAAACGCGACCTCTCCTTGAATTGGCAAGACAGCGGCCGGGGCGGTGGAGGGTCTGGGGCGCAGGACCACGCGGTGAAGCGTCAGCCTGCGGATCGGCTGTTGCCACCGGACGCGGCGCTTTCGAGGTCGCGGCTCCTCAACACGAAACTCTATACGGTCCCCCTGCCATGCACCTGCCTCGGTTGGAAGGAGCGGGAGCGCGATTTCGGTCTCTTCCTTCAGAAAGCGGCGCACGATGAGAAGGCCGTTTGCAAAGATCCGAACCGTTGCGCCACCGGCGTTGCAGGGCGCAAGCTTCACACGGAGCATGGCCTCGGACCCCGGCGCCCGATTGAGCGTGAAGCCACCGGTTTCGGCACGCAGATCAAAGCTGCCATCACTCCAGTTCCGCTCCCACACCGGATCGGTAAGGATCTCGGGCAGTGGCTTTTCACCTGGATCCTGTCCTTCAGCGGGTGCCCCGGCCTGTGGCGGGCGCGGGATAACGGGGGAATAGCGTGCTTCGGTGAGATCGCGCCCCGCCACCTTTTCCAAAAGGGCTTGCAGCGGGCGCGGGCGTCGACCTGGATCGGTGATCCAATCACGCGCGGCCTTGCTTTTGGGGACGAGGATGCGGGCGGCATTCGCCAAGAGTGCAAGCCGTCCGCCTGCCATCCCGGCCGAGCTTGAAAACCGCCTGAGAAATGCCGCGAGCCCCACTGGGTCGGGGGTCATGCCCTCTGCCTTCAGGCGCACCCGAAGCGCGCTGGCAAGAACCTTGGCCTCAAAACCTGTGGCAACCGGAAACCGGGAACGACGCACAAGCGCGATCAAATCCAGGGCCGCCTCGGCGATGTGCACAAGTCCGCGATGCGTGTTTGCTTGGAGTTCCGTCCCTCCCCGGTGATAATTATTCGCACCGTGGATCCGGTAGCTGCCGAGCGTTTGCGCAATCCCGCGCATGGGTCCCGCGATCAATGCGGCGCGGACAAGAACCGCATCCGCGCTGATCCGCCAGTTGCGCTCGGGCAAGGGGAACGCCCAGCCGATGGCGCTCCGGGCAAAGACATTGCCGCTCGTCGGCATGAAGGGAACCGCCAAGCCATTGAGCAATCTAGGTCCAAGATCACCCTCGGGGACAGCCATCGGATAGCGTCCCACCTTGGCTCCGGACGCATCAATGGTGTGAAGGGACCAGTGCAGACCGGATACCCGGCCCGTCCAAAGCGCCCGGATGACCGCGATCGCCTCGGGGCTCAAAAGATCGTCGGCGTCAAGAAACAAAAGCGCGTCGCCCGTGCTCCTCGTGAACCCAGCGTTGAACGCCGCCGCCTGTCCGGCGTTTTGTTGGAGCACCGTGATGATGCCCGGGCGGTCTTCGAGGAGTCGGCGGCTGCCGTCGGTCGAGCCGTCATCCACAACGATAATCTCATCGGGCGCGCTGGTTTGAGCGGCAAGGCTATCCAAGCATGCGCCCAGATAGTGTCCGTAGTTGAAATTCGTAACGATCACCGTGATCCGAACACTCGGCTCGGGATCGGAGCCCGGGTCGTTGTGGTGATCGCTCACGCCGCCCGGTTGACCGGATCAGCCGGCGTAGGGATCTTCGGAGGCGACTGTCTCGGTGCCGGAGGGCGTATCGTCCTCTTCGGTGACAGCGTCATCTTCGTTCCCTGAGCTTTCAAAGCCGATCGCCGCGCGAACGTCCGGGCTCAGCGACCGGAGCGACGACGGGCTTATGGACGCCAAGGCGCCTCGATCGACGAACTGAAGCGTCTCCGGCGGCAGGTTCTGCAAGAGCTGCGGAACCAGTGAGCTGTTCGGGTACTGCCTCAGAAACTGGTTGATCAGCGCCGTGCTGCCAGTCTGGGCGGCCCTGTCGAAGGCGGAGCGTTCCTCACCCGAGACATTCGCCTGGGCCAGCACAACTTCGTCGCCTTGAGGCACCACCTCCTGGGCAGCGCCCACAATCGGCGTTGCGCCGATGGCAACGCTCAACAATAGGTTCTTGCCCAGAACCCGCGACTTAACCGGTTTTGCCACGTCACCACCCCTCGCCCGTTTATGGCTTCTGATTAGAGCAACCCCGGGGCGCGCGTCAACGCAAGAGCTTCTTGCCGACGTGGCGTCAGCAAGCCTCGGCCAAGCACCGCGCGAGCCACGGAAATTGTCCCGGCTTAAACACGGTAATTGTTGCCAAAACCGCCTAATGAAGCTGGGAATCACCAGAGTAGAGCTCCTCGGCCGCGAACAAGAGCTGCTCGCGCATCTCGGGGCTCATCGACGCCGCGAGCTGCAGGATGCTCGAAAGCGTTGGATCACCCCGCCACTGCAGAAAATCATGGACCACATCGGGATCATAGCAGACCACCACCTCGTTCAGGAATTCGCGCATGAGCTTGCGGCGCGGCGGGTCGAGCCCGGCCAGGCGCGCGGGCAACGCCTCGTCGGTTGACGCCGGAGATGGCGGCGGGTCGCGCCGACCGCGGCGCGCGTCGCTCATGTGGACCCCTGGGTCTGGCGATCGTCCATGGCGCCGGATGGCACGAAAAGCCGAAACACGGCGACGAGAAGACCAATCCCAATGAGCAGTCCGGGATAAATCATCTGGTCGAGACCGCGGGTCAGCACGAGACCAACGACAAGCGCGATCGCGAACCAACCAAGCGCCTTGTACCCAAGCCGGGCGGTCAGCTTGATCAGGGCCGCCGCGGCTCCGGCGTAGAGCAACAGGAAATTCTGCCCCGCCGCTCCCAAAAGCCAGCCAAGATCGACAAGCCCGGCGCCAGCGGCCGCACCCACCCCCAAAAGAACACAAGTGGTCAGAATTACAGCGCGAAGCGGCACCCCCGCCCGGAGTGTCATCAAAACCGCGGGAAGCAGTCGCTCGCTCGCGCCCGAATAGACCATCCGAGAGACCGCCCAGATCGCCGCCGATAGGTTGGCGAAGATCAAAAGGACCGAAACCGCCGACACAAGAAGGCTTCCCGATGGACCGAAACGGCTCCCCAAGATCGCGGCGAACGGCGCTTCGCTCGCGCCGAGAGGCCCAGAGGCTGCGACGATGAAGGCCAACACCAAATAGAGCGCCACGGCGATGGCAAAACTTGCCGCCATGGCGAAGGGAAAGTCTCGTTTCGGATTTCGAAACTCGCCGCTGAGGTTTGCGCTCACCTCCCACCCGGTAAAGGCGAAAAACACCATCATGAATGTGGCGCCGAAGATCCCAAGGCTCGGGACGCCCGTCACGGCGCGTTCAAGCACGGAGGCATCGGGAGAGACAGCGACCCAGCCCGTCGCCGCGATCGCCACCAGAACAAAAAGAATGACGGAGGCGAGCGCGGTGTTGATCCGCCCGGCGATCTCTGAGGAAGCCAGGTTGGCAGCGGCCGCCCCCAATATGAGAAGGCTCGCATAGAGCGCGGGCGGCCCGCCAATGGCGGCGGCCGCGTAATGTCCTCCGGTCAGCGCGATCGCCGGCAGTCCAAACGCCACGGCGCCGAGGAACAAAAAGGTGGCCGGCGCATATCCTGCGTCTCCATAGGCGCGCTTGAGAAACGTCGCGAGCCCACCGGCGTCTGGGTACGCGCGGCCCAGAATGCCGAAAATGACCAACAGGGGCACCGCGACCAGAGCACTGACGAGCCAAACCGCGAGCGCCCCGTCGCCCGCTTCACGAGCGGCGAGCCCAGGAAGCGTGAGCAGCCCTGCGCCGAGGACGATGTTCAGCATCATTGCCGTTCCGCGCCAAGGCCCCAGTGCCTTGGTCAGATCACCCATGATTGGTGAGCCCCGCATCGTGGAAGGCGATCAAGTAGGTGGCGCCTTGATCCAGTGCCACCGACCCATGCCGGGTTCCAGCGGGCAGAGATATGACCATTCCCTTCCCACAAACCTTTTCGCCGCCGTCCCAGTAAAACCGTACGCTGCCGTCGATGATAACAAGTGTCTCATCGGTCTCGTGGTCATGCCAGGCATGCTCCTTGCCCGGCTGGTCGCGTTGCACTTCGATGGCACCTTGCTTTGGGAGCAGTTTCTGAACCAACGGCCCAAGATCGGGAACGTCCGTTTCCATTGAAAATATACGAAAATCACCTTTTTGCGCTTCCGCGGCGGGACCTTGTGTCATGCCACTTTCCCTTCCCCTTGATCAATGTCGTCTTCCGCGTCTTTGCGGCCCAATGAATGGAACGGACAGACGGGAACCTCATTTGTGTCGTCGATGAAATACTGGCGGAACTCGCGCGTCTTGGGGTCGCCATATGTTCCAAGATGCGGCGAGGTCTCGATCGCATCGAACGACGCAAGGCGCTCCCGCACAGTCCGAAGCGATTTAAGGACAGCCGGATCATCGCTGTCGGTCAACCCCTCAAAGACCCATCTCGGTTGGAACGTGATCATGAAGGAGGTTGAGCGCCGGCTTTGCCGCAAGACATGCGCCGGCGAGTTGCACACCACGAAAATCGGCTCGCCCGCAAAGCAAAACTCCCAAGACGGCGTATCAAGCCGTCGGCTGACACCGGCGGGGCGCGGCGCGCCGTCGATCCTCTCCAACTCATCAAGGATCGACCAAAACCGCGCGCGGTAGGCCTCGATCCCCTGAACCGGACCTGGCCGGGCGAACACCACGAGGGATGTCATGCGACCGATGTCACGGGCCACCGACAAGTAGCTGCGCAGTGCCGGCGCGAGGACATCTGCCTCGATCGCGTCGAGAAAAACGTAACGAAGCTGGTCTGACTTCATGCCCGTCACCCCGAAGATGCACGGAAAAGGTCGCGACTTGCTGGTTAGAGTTGATTCGAACTCGGAAAACAGCATGCGCTGCCACGATGGACTATCGTAGACTTTGCAAACCTCACCCTTGGATAGAACATGCGTCATATAGTGGACCCCCAGTTTACATAACGAACAGAATTGACTGCATCGGATGCCTTGGCAGCTTTCGAATTGCAGATTTCTCTTCGTTTCGACGAAAATCTACCGTAAGTTGAGGATGCCGGGAGGTACATTCATTGAGACTAAGTCCAACAGATAGACTAATTCTTGAGCTCTTGCGCGAAAATGGGCGGCGCTCACTCACAGAAATTGCGGCGATTGTCGGCCTGTCGCGACCAACGGTGCGCCACCATGTCGACAAGCTTGTGCGTGAAAAGGTGATCCGACGCTTCACCGTTGACATAGACCCGGTCGACGAAACCCTGCCTCAGGGCCTTCGTGCGATGTTCGATGTCCGCCTTCGGCGAAATGTTTGTGGCAAGGTCTATGCATCGATCTCCGGGTGGAGCGAGCTGGTGTCCTGTTGGTCGACCTCTGGGACGACCGACATGCGAATTCTATTGGAAGCGGCGGATCACTCCATCATCGAGGATTTGCGCGACCGGCTGTCGCGGCATCCTGAGGTTGCCTCGCTCACAACGACGATGATCCTAAAGACATGGTGCGAGCGGATCTCGGGTATCCAAGAGACCACACCCGAAGAGTACGTGATCACCCGGCGGGGAGAACCGGTGACGTGACATCCTCCAACAGCAAGCTAGACGCTGAACTCGGGGAGTTGGTGCGTCTTTACCGTTTGTCGTCGGGTCTGTCACAAGTGGAGCTCGGCGAAGCCGCCGGGATCTCCTATCAGCAGATCCAAAAGTACGAATCCGGCGCCAACAAGGTCTCGGTGTCGAGGCTTTTTTCGGTGACAAGCGCGCTGGGCGTTGCACCAAGTGAGCTCCTGTCAGAACTTGAGCGTCGCGTCGACTATGACCAAGGCGGGGCGGCGCCGGATGTGTCGCTTGAAGCGCTGCAGTTTCTGACCTCGCGGCGCGGGCAACAGATTGTTCGCGCCATGGCCACCTGCGAAGACGGCCAGCTGCTGGATGCGTTCATTGATTTGTTCTTGTCGGCAACCGCGGCCGAACGGCGCGCAGGCGACGCCGAGCGAAAGCGCCAAGGCATGTCCGCCTAACGCATTGCCCGGATCGCGACACCCCCGCTAGAGCTCGCCCGCCTCCTCGAGGACGCGCCGTGCCACCCGGAAGCACTCAAGCGCCATCGGCACGCCGCAGTAGATCCCAATCACATGGATGATTGCCCTTATTTCCTTGGCACTTACACCGTTATTCAGGGCTCCGCGGCAATGCGTTTCCCACTCATGCATCCGTCCCAAAGCGCCGATCATGGCCAGGTTCATCATTGAGCGCGTCTTGGGCTCGATGACCTCGTCGCCCCAACCAAACCCCCAGCACCAGGCGGTCATTGCCTCTTGGAACGGTCGTGTAAAATCATCGGCCGACGCGAGGTTCTTCTCGACATACTCCGCGCCCAGGGTTGCCTTTCGCTGGGCAAGTCCTGTCAGAAACAGGTCTTCATCAAAAAGGCTCATCGGCCCGCCTCCTTCCGAAAATGACGGCGCACAGGCCGTGCACAAGGTGTACACCGGGCGTACACTGCCGCGTCACCCAAGCTTGATCGCCACGTTCTTGGTCTGCACGTAGTTCCAGAGCGCCTCGCGCCCTTTTTCGCGGCCATAGCCCGACTTGCCAAACCCGCCGAAGGGTGTTTCCACCCCGCCCGCGTACCACTCATTGACGAAGACCTGACCTGCCTGGATCGCCCGCGCGGACCGGGTCGCGCGATCGAGATCGCGGGTGAAGACGCCGCCCACGAGCCCGTACTCGGTGCCGTTTGCCAGCCGGATCGCCTCATCCTCGTCCGAAAACGGCATCACCGACAAGACGGGGCCAAAGACCTCGGTCCGAGCGATCGCCATCTCGGGCGACACATCCGCGATGACCGTTGGTTCGAGAAACGCGCCGGGGCGGTTCAAGGGCCGTCCGCCGGTGATGACACGCGCCCCGTCGCGGACAGCGTCGGTGACAAGCCCCTGGGCTCGGTCCCGCTGCGCCTCGGAGACCATCGCGCCCATGCTGGCGCTGCCTTCGGCGCGGTCGATGCCGGGACCGACCGAGAGGGATTTCGCGATCGCCTCGGCGCGCTCCAAAAGCTCGTCGTGTCGGCTTTCGTGGATGATCACCCGCGACATCGCCGAGCACACCTGACCGGCATTGAAATAGATCCCCCAGCGGAGATCGTTCTCGAAAGCCTCGAGATCGGCGTCATCATGGACAATGGCCGCCGACTTTCCGCCCAGTTCCAGAACGCATGGCACGACGTTGCTGGCCGCCGCCTTGGCGATGGCGATGCCGGTGGGTACCGAGCCGGTGAAAACGATCTGGTTGACTTCGGGATGGCCCGACAGCGCCGCGCCCGCCTCGGAGCCGATGCCGCACAGGATGTTGACGGCACCGGGCGGAAAGCCCGCGGCCTCGGCCGCGTGGGCGAAATAGGCGTTGGTCAAAGGGGTGAGTTCCGGCGTCTTGATCACGCACGCATTGCCCGTGGTCAGCGCCGCCGAAAGCCCGCGCGCGGTCATCTCGACGGGGTAGTTCCAGGGAATGATTTGCGCCGAGACACCGTAGGGTTCGTTCAGCGTGAAATCGAAATAGCCCTTGCCCAAGGGGACTTGGCGGCCTTCGACGGTGGCGGCCTGGTTGCCGTAATACTCAAAATAGAGCGCCGCGCCCTTAATCTCGATTTCGGCCTCCCAAAGCGGCTTGCCCTGTTCGAGGGTCAGAAGGCGGGCAATCTCGTCGGTGTGATCGAGAAGATAGCGCCCCATGGCCTGAACCATCCTCCCCCGCTCGATCGGGCGCATGTCGCTCAGCGCACCCGACAGGTGGACCCGGCGGGCGGCCTCGACCGCCCGGTCGATGTCGGCAGCATCCGCGAGCGCCTGCTGGGCGAGATCCTCACCCGTACCTGGGTTGGTGACGGTGAGCCAGCCGGATCCGCCATCGACCCAAGCGCCATCGATATAGTTTTGCCAGGTGTCTTGCATGGGCGGGTCCTCAGGACGTTGTTCGTGTGCGGAGCGGCAAGCGACACCATCGCAAGGCCGGGGACCGGCGCTCGGACGGGTGTTCGGAACGCGCTCTGGTCACGATCCGAGGGTGTTCTAACCAATACGCCCATCTCGACAAGGTGGTCGGTCCACCGGACGGGCTTGCGGCGGTGCGGCGAAGCCCTGGCCTGTCATTCCGCGCGGGCGTTGCGCAAGCGGCGCTAGCCATCCACCGCCTCGCGCATCCAGCGCTGGAGGTACATGACGGAGTGCTCCGATCGCACACCGCCCTCGGGGTTCACGACAAGCGGACCGGGTACATATCCCCGCGATGAGAGCCCGCGCTGAACCGACTCGACCAGGGTGATGTCCTCTTCGACGGTGGTGGCCCGGTCTTGCACGGCGAGGCGACGGATCACGTCGCTATCCCAGCCGCCCTCGGTGTACCAGCCGCGCCAAACCACGACATGGGACGCATCGATCGCCCGCCAGTGGTAAGTGTTCAGGACATTGCCCGGGTAGACCTGGAACGAGAACATCGGCCACAGAAACCAGCTTGAGTATTCTTCGGCATGGGCGCGCGAGGTGTCGATCTCATAGGTCATCGCCTCGAGGTTCTGGCACTCGGTCGTGTGGCGCAGGCAGTGTCCCTGGGGTTGGATATCGTAGGTCTCGGGCTTGACGACGCCGGTGGCGAAGGTGGGATGGTTCAGCGCGCAGTGGTAGCACTCTGAGTAATTCTCGACGGAGACCTTCCAGTTGCAGTTTTCGGGGATCTCGACCCATTCGAGGGGCTTCAGCGTCTCCCAATGCGGGACCCACTCCTCGAGCTCGGCGCGGGCTCCGGGGAACCACTCGTCCATGGGGTCGGCCTCTGGGTCGAGATTAATGAAGACAAAGCCGAGGAAGGTCTCGGTGCGAACCTCGGTGAGGCAAATCTCGCCTGCGTCGAAACCGGGCACATTGCGTGAGCCCGGCGCCGCGCGAAGTCGGCCCGTCAGCTCGTAGGTCCAGGCGTGGTACGGGCAGACCACGACCCGGGTCGAGCCCTTGCCTTCGACGAGTTGGTGCGCGCGGTGTTGGCAGACGTTATAGAATGTCCGGATCACGCCATCGCGGTCCTTGATCGAGAAGAGGCTTTCGCCGGCCAGGGAGAACGCGGTGTAGTCGCCGGGCCTCTCCAGGTCGCTCGCATGGCAGGCAAACTGCCAGGTTCGCGCGAAGACCCCGGCGCGTTCCACCTCGAAGATCCCCGGGTCTGTGTAGTATCGTGCCGCGAGCGAGCGGACGAGTTCGGCGCTCATGCGGGCTCCTCCAGGTAAAGCCCAAGGGCGTGGCGGCGCGCGTGGAAGCGCTCGACCCGGGCCACGATTTCGTCCGACGCGAGCGAGATCACGAAGCTCAGAAGGGTTTCCAGGAGCGCGATGGCGGAAACGGAGGATGGAAAGAATTGCGGGGTGTCAGCCGCGACGAGAAAGCCGTGGTTGGCGGCACGGATGATCGGGCTGGCAGGACTGTCGGAAATGCCGACGATCGGAACGCCCTGGTCGCGCGCAAGCGCCACCGCCGCGACAACTTCGGTGCGGTAGGGCCGGCACGTCAGCGCAATGAGGATGTCATTTTCGTCGGCCCAGGCAAGATCGTCCACCGGCGTTGAGCCAGGGCGCGGTATCGCGTGGAATTCCTGCATCCCCGTCGATGCGAGGTAGGTAAAGTTGCGTGCGTTCGCGTTGTTGACCCCCACGCCCAGCGTATAGACCCGCCGTGCGTCCCAGATCGCGCGGGCGGCCTCCTCGAGCGCTTCCGCCGTGATCCCCGCAAACGTCTCCTCGATGTTGCGGATCGCGGCGCCCACTAGGTCGGCGTATAGACCACCCAGCTCCCCCGACTTGGCGATGTCCTGGAGCCAACGCGCGCGGTCGGGAAAACTGACCGCGCCGTTGCGGATCGCGTCGCGAAACGGCGCCCGGAAGTCCTCGTAGCCGTCAAAGCCGATTTGGCGCGCCATGCGGACCAGGGTGTTGGGTTTGACGCGGGCCGCCTCGGCCATCTCGCGCACGGTGGACACGCCCACGTCCTGGGGGTTCTCAAGCACATAGCGTGCGGCCTTTTGGGCTTCGGGCGTCAGGCTCTCCCACTCGCCCACAAGGCGATCCAGCACAGTCGATGATACAATCGTCTCATTCATGATTGACGATGGTACATGTGTCCCATTACGCTGTCGAGCGCAAACTTTGGAGTCGCGGATATGTCCTCTGCCCTTCCCACCCACGCACGCGTCGTCATTGTCGGAGGCGGTGTCATGGGCGTCGGCCTTGCCTACCATCTCGCCCACGAGGGTTGGGGCCCCGAGGTGGTGCTTCTAGAGAAGGCAGAGCTCACCAGCGGGTCGACCTGGCACGCGGCGGGGCAGATCACCCAGTCGACGTCGTCGTTCAGCTTGGGCAAATGCGTCGACTACAATATCGGGCTCTACGCGGGCGGGCTCGAGGCCGAGACCGGGCAACCGGTGACCTGGCACGGCTGCGGCTCGTTCCGGCTGGCCTATGAGCCCGACGAGATGGACTGGCTTCGCCATACGCTTTCGGTGGGTCGCGCGCTTGGGTTCCGGATGGAACTTGTCGGTCCGGAGCGGGTGGCGGAATTGCATCCGTTCTATAACCTAGAGGGCGTCCTTGGCGCGCTCCACACCCCGGATGACGGCCACGTGGACCCGACGAATGTCACCATGGCCATGGCCGCGGGTGCCCGGGCCAAGGGCGCGCGGATCATCCGCCGCTGCCGGGCAACGAACATCACCAAGTCCGGCGACGAATGGCTCGTGGAGACCGAGCAAGGGGCGATCCGGTGCGCGCATGTTGTCAACGCGGGCGGCACCTATGCGCGCCAGATGGGCCTCTGGTCGGGGCTCGAGCTGCCGATGACCTCGATGACCCACCACTACTTCGTGACCGAGCCGGTGCCGGAATTCGAGAGCCTTGAGAGAGAACTCCCGGTGATCCGCGACGACCGCAAAGTCTCGGGCTACATCCGGATGGAGCAGAAACGCGGGCTCATTGGGATCTACGAAAAGGAGAACCCGAACACGGTCTGGGTCGACCACTGCCCCTGGGAGGCGGAGAACGAGCTTTTCGACCCCGACTACGACCGTGTGATGCCTTGGCTGGAAGAAAGCCTAAACCGGATGCCGGTGTTTGCCGAACTGGGCATCCAGCGGAGCGTTCACGGCGCAATCTCGCATCCGCCGGATGGCAACCCCTTGGTGGGCCCCGCGCCCGGCGTGCGGAATTACTGGTGCGCCTGCGGCACGCAGATCGGGATCGGCTGGGGCCCCGGGCTCACGCGCGAGTTGGCGCGCTGGATGGTGCATGGGGCGGCGGACATCTCCATGCGCGACTACGACCCGCGGAGGTTCGGGGCTTACGCGGATCAGGATTGGCAGGTGGTGAAGGCGAAGGAGGATTACTGCCTCCGCCACGAGATCCCCTACCCGCATCTGAACCGTCTGCACGGGCGACCGGTCAAGCCCTCACCGCTTTATGAGCGGCTGAAGGAAAGGGGCGCGGTGTTCGAGGAAGTCTACGGCCACGAGCGGCCGAGGTTCTTCGCACAGGGCATCGCGCAGCGGGATCATTACGGGTTCCGGCGCACGCCGGTCGATGGGATGGTTGCGGCGGAATGCGCGGCGGTGCGCGGGGCCGCCGGCATCATGGACATATCCGCCTTCACAAAAATCGAAGTGGCGGGGCCGGAGGCGGCGGCCTTCCTCGACCGGCTGGTGGCGAACCGGCTTCCGAAAAAGGTCGGGGGCATCGCGCTGACCCATATGCTGAACCGGCGCGGTCGGATTGAGCTCGAGACCACCGTTGTCCGGCTTGGAGAGGAGCGGTTCTATCTCGTCTGCGCGGCGTTTTTCGAGCAGCGTCTCCTCGACCACCTCGCAGTTCAGCGGGAGGACGAGGACGTGACCGTCACGAACCGATCGGACGGCTGGGCGGCGCTGGCGCTGAACGGCCCCCGGGCGCGGGATATCCTCGGTGCCTGTACCTCGGCGCCTCTCGACAACGCCTCCTTCCGCTGGCTGACGGCGCAAACGATCGACGTTGCGGGCGTGCCGCTGTGGGCGTTCCGGATGTC
>JBCCKB010000002.1:0-28716 GCA_039027595.1 Pseudomonadota bacterium
TGGCGTTGGGTGTGCTCGCCGTTTCGGCGGTGCTTATCTCACAGCGCCTTGATGACACCGACCCATCCGAGATTTGGCGTCTTGTGCAAAGTATCCCGGCGGCAAATTGGTACGTCGCGCTGATCCTGACGGCCATGAGCTTCGCTGCGATTGGGCTTTACGACGTTGCAGTCCACCGCTGGCTTAACACAGGGGTTACAGGCCGCCGCGCGGCAACAACCGGCGCCGCGGCAATCGCTGTGTCCCAAACGGTTGGCTTCGGCCTCGTCACCGGCACTATCGCGCGTTGGCAGTTGCTCCCTGAGCTTCGGCTCGAGCGCGCGGCGCAGGTCACCGCGGTCGTTGCTGGCAGCTTCGCTTGCTCTCTTGTGGTTTCAATCGGGCTCGCCGGTCTGGTGTTTGGCCTACCGGAGGCCGTACCCCGCTCGATAGTGCCTTTGGGGATCGGTCTTGGTCTTGCGGTCTTCGTGGCCTCGATCGCGCAGCCGCGCAGGCTGCCTTTCCGCCCACCATCCGTCCGCATTTTGGGCGGTGTCCTCGGCGCCACTCTCGCCGATACTGTCCTGGCAGCGCTGGCGCTCTGGGTGCTATTGCCCGATCCAAGCCTTCTTACCCCAACCGCGATTATTGCGGCCTTTATGGTAGCAACGGGTGCGGGCCTTTTGTCGGGAACCCCGTCTGGCGTTGGCGCATTTGAGCTGACACTCCTTTGGCTTTTGCCAGAGATACCTGAGGCCGACCTGATTGCCGCCGCGCTGGCGTTTCGCTTGGTGTACTACGCCGTTCCGGCCATTCTGGGCGGGCTTACCCTTTTTGCGGCCGTCCTTTGCGCCCCCAAGCCCCGCGAAACGGAAACCCTGCCCGACGCGCCGGGGCGCGACCACATCCGCGCCGAGGCCAAGCTGGTTCGCCAGGGCGAATTCTCGTGGCGCAGGGCGGGGCCCGGCCACGTGGCTGCTTCCGAGACGGGTCAAACCCTCGTGGCTCTTGGCGACCCAGCCGTTTCATCGAGTGACGTTTTGCCGACGCTTGCGGCCTTCGGCAAGTCGGCGCGCGCGATCGGGCTTTCGCCCGCACTTTACAAATGCAGCGCCCGTACCGCGGCGACCGCCCGGCAGATAGGCTGGCGCGCCCTTCACGTCGCGGATGAGCTGTGGCTGGACCCGGCCACCTACCGCACGGACGGGCCGCAACGCGCACGGCTCCGCCGCAAGTTGCGCGCAGCCCAAAGGGCCGGATGCCATGTGACCCACGGGACCCGACCGCGCGCGGAAATGGAGGCCGTTGCCAGCGATTGGTTAGAGCGTCACGGTGGCGAGCGGGGTTTCTCGATGGGCCGTTGGGATTGGCACTACGCCGCAAGCCAAATCGTATTCCTAGCCTGGCAGGGTGATCGTCTGGTGGCGTTCGCGACGTTCCACCACACCTCAATGGAGTGGACACTGGATTTGATGCGCGCGTCCCGCGATGCGCCCGACGGCACAATGCACGCGCTCATCGATCTCGCTCTGAAGACCGCCGCTATGAATGGCTGCGCGCGCCTCTCGCTGGCCGCACTGCCATCCGATGTCGTGTCACGGTTCTGCAAACGCATTGGTTGGAAGGACAGCTCCGGAGACGGTCTCCGGCAGTTCAAGTCGTCGTTCGCGCCGTGTCGCGAGCCTCGTTATATCGCCGCGCCCAGTTGGCTGTCCTTGGCCCTCGCCGCTCTCGATATAAGGCGCCGCATAATGCGGCCTGTTGCCCTGCAGGAAACAATCCGGCCGCAAACAGAGGCTCAGTCCGAATATGCAGCCGCTTCAATATCATCCTGAAGGAAATAGATTTGCCTTAGACCTGGGCCCATGTCATCTGGCCACCAGACGTAACCGTGAGACCAGCCCGACATGAGCGACGCACTATCGAAAATGCTGACCGAACGGGACTGGATCCTGGCGGATGGCGCGACGGGAACGACGCTGTTCAACATGGGCCTTGGGTCCGGGGACGCGCCGGAACTTTGGAACGTGGATGAGGCGGAAAACATCCGCGCGCTCTATCGCGGTTCGGTTGAAGCCGGTTCAGACCTCTTTCTGACCAACACGTTTGGGGGCAATGCCTCGAGGCTGAAGCTGCATGACGCCCAGAACCGGGTGCGTGAATTGAACCGGGTCGGCGCAGAAATCGGGCGCGAGATAGCAGATGCCTCGGGCCGAACGGTGATTGTTGCGGGCTCCATGGGTCCGACGGGCGACATCATGGCGCCCATGGGCCCCCTAACCCATGACGTGGCGGTCGAGATATTCCACGAACAAGCTGAAGGGCTCAAAGAGGGTGGCGCGGACGTCCTTTGGGTCGAGACAATTTCTGCGCCCGAAGAGTACAGAGCGGCCGCGGAAGGCGCGCGCCTTGCCGGTATGCCTTGGTGCGGAACCATGAGCTTTGATACCGCGGGCCGCACCATGATGGGTGTTACCTCAGCCGACATGGCCGGACTGGTTGAAACGATGGACTATCCGCCCTTGGCTTTTGGAGCGAATTGCGGGGTGGGCGCATCTGACCTTCTCCGCACGGTCCTAGGCTTTTCCGCTCAAGGGACGGAACGGCCGGTGATTGCGAAAGGCAATGCCGGGATCCCGAAATACGTCGACGGACATATCCACTATGACGGAACACCCGAGCTGATGGCGGACTATGCTGTGCTTGCGCGGGATTGCGGCGCAACGATCGTTGGCGGCTGCTGCGGGACGACGCCGGATCACCTGCGCTTGATGCGCGAGGCGCTGGAAACCCGGATGCCCGGACCAAGGCCAGCGCTTGAGACAATCACGGACGCCTTGGGCGGATTTTCGTCTGCCTCGGACGGTACGGGCGACACCCCTGCCCCGGAACGCGTGCGTCGTGGCAAGCGGCGCGCCCGAGGATAGCCCCCGTCAGCTGGCGCAACCGAACAACAAAAGTGTGAGACGGCCGAGGCACGTTGATCCCCATGGAGCACCGAGTGCGCCGACGAATGGTTTTACGCGATACTCAGCCAGCTTCATCCTCGTCTTTCTAGCTACCCGCCAAACACGTGTCCGTTGGAAACGGGGCATGGGATTGCGCGAGGAAATGGGCCCACGCATCTGATACGAATTTGACCCCGCGGATTATGGTTAGGGTGAGATCCGCGCGCCCCGGCGCCCAGAAGACCCCGAAGGTGTCGTCGGTGGCTCCCTGACACCCCCAACGCATCCACGCGCTTCTTCCCCAACGGGCCTAATCGGCGATGCGAAAAGACGCGGTGAAGGGTAAGTGATCACTCACCTCCTCGCGGTACTTTTCCCTTCCCATGTCCATGGTCCAATGCATCGGGAATAGACGCAGGCTACCCCGAATATAGGGCCGATTGGCAATCGGGATTCGGCTAATCGCAAACCCGTCGAGGAGATTTGCCGGACCGCCCTTCAATATGTGGGAAAAACGGTCTTGAAGATCCCAGCAGCTCAAGAAGTCCATCACATCACCACCGCCCAAGTGATGGAAGTTGGACACATCCTGGCCAGGGATCATATTGAAGTCGCCCATCAACAGCACGGTCCTTAGGCTTTGGCCCGGCGCCTCCTTGAAAGAGGTAATGTAATCACCGAGGAACCGGCACTGACTGTCGCGGAGCGCCTGGTTAGGGGCGTCGCGGCCGGATTTAAGGTGCACTCCGATCAGATGTGCATCCATGCTCCCAATCCGGATGTCCGCTGCAACTGCCCGACGCCCATTGGCGTAATCGCCCTCAGACCCCTCCAAAACCCGGGCGTTGGTCACCTCAACGCCAGACTTATGCAAAAATCCGATATGCAGATCTGCCTCCGGCTGCGGCACAAGGGTTGCCTCGTAGTCGAGGCCCAGGGCATTTAGCCCTTCGGCCAACGTCTCGATGTAGCTTTGTGGATTGACCTCAACGAGCACCACCAATTCCGCATCGAGATAGGACAGTCCCTCGATCTGGTTCTGCGTTTTCGCGGGGCTTGCTGGGAAAAAGCACCCCAAGTTCCAAACCGCAATCCGCGCAACGGTATGTGTAAAAGATGGCATCGCGCTCCACGCTCCTTTGCGACGGTCGTCGCATTGAGAGTAACAGCCCCACGGTCGCTAAAAGAGCGATAACTGATCGCCCGGCCCCTTGGGTCTCGAAAATAGATCCGTCCTCAAAGGCGGGTCACTCACTCCTAGCCCGAGACGACGGGTCGCGATCAAGAAGCGTTGCGCGACCATCTCGGCAAATATGCCCTCTCCTGTTAGCCGCGTCCCCCAGTTGGGATCGTAGTCTTGCCCGCCGTGAAGTGCGCGAACGCGGCCCATCACATGCGAGGCCGCGTTGGGATAACTCGCCTCGAGCCATTCTCGAAAAAGCGGAGCCACTTCGCGTGGAAGGCGCAACATGATCCAACTTGCGGATGTCGCGCACGCGTCTGCGGCTTTCCCGAGGATCCCTTCCAGCTCATGGTCGGTGAGCACAGGGACGACGGGTGCCACCATGACCTTTACCGGACACCCCGCATCAGCCAGCAGCCTGATTGTCTTTAGGCGGCGGTCTGGGTGCGGTGCGCGCGGTTCCATTGATCGTGACAGCGAAGGATCAAGCGTCGTCACAGAAATGCCGACCCTCGCTAGACCGCTCCGGCCCATCTCGCTCAAGATGTCCAGGTCCCTTTCGATCAGCGTGCCTTTTGTCACGATGCTGACAGGATGCGCGTGATCCCGCAAAACCTCCAGTATCCCGCGCATAATTTGGTAGCGCCCCTCGATGGGTTGGTATGGATCGGTGTTTGTCCCAAGCGCGATAACCGCAGGCCGGTACGAACGAGAGGCGAGTTCGCGGCGCAACAGGCTGGGCGCTTCGGGGCGAGCGATGAGCCGGGACTCGAAGTCGCGGCCTGGGGACAGGCCGAGATAGGCGTGGCTTGGGCGCGCAAAGCAATAGATGCAGCCGTGCTCGCATCCACGATAGGGGTTTATCGACCGATCAAACCCAACGTCGGGCGAGCTATTGCGGGTGATGACACGGCGTGGCCGTTCCTGCGCGACTTCCGTGCGAAGAACCGCTTGTTGCTCGGCATCACCTGGCCAGCCATCATGCAGCAGTTCCGTAGCGTAGCGTTCGTACCGACCGGTGGCATTCGACCTCGCGGCGCGACCTGGGGCGGCGATCTCAGGGGGAGCGAATCGACGTGACACGGGTATCAATGTGAACAAAGAGCGAACATATGCAACTATGACCACTTTTTTGGCAAGATATTGCCGATATCCTTGTTGCTTGACGATAAACAAATGTGCAATCTAACGCCGGTTATGTCCGGGTTGGGGGTTACTATGCTTACCGTTCTTCGCACTGCTGCACTCGTGCTCACTGTTCCTGCTGCGGCATCCGCAGCGACAGTAGCCCCGGGGATCGGTGATTTCTTCTGGGGCGGAAATAGCCTCGGGGTCGCGCTCAAAGCGAAAGACGCGGCTGTATTCCGGCCCGCAGACGGGGTTGACCTGAACGCGATCATCGCGGCCAAGTACAACGCAGCCCCGGAGTTTACCCCTGAGCTTTCGTCGATGGTGGAGACGCCGACCGACGTCCTCGCGCCGCTGATAACGGTGGCCTTTGGTGCCACAGGGCCGAGCGTACTCATGGCCTCGCAAAACCCTGCCACTCCCGTGATGGAGAAGGTCACTCAGAGCATATCCGAGGCGATGGACATGCTCGATGCCCTGAGCATTGACGAGGCCATGTTGGCGAACTTGCCGAGCATTGGTGCAATGCCGGAAATGATTGGTGCGCCATTTGAACCTTTAGCCGCTGCGGCAAGTCTTCGTATCAATACGGGCGTTGAACTGTTGCTCACAGGATATGCGGGCGATGTGGAGGTTGCTGAGATGACGTTGTACGGAATTACGCCGGCTGCAGGCGGTTCCGGAGGCGGTGGAGGAACCACGTCATCATCCGCGTCCGCGAGCGCGAGCTCTGGATCCAGCAGCACGACCCTGTTCGGGACCGGGAGCGGTGGCGGAGGGTCATCCTTGTCTTCCGGGTCTGCGTCCGCGGCGACGGCATATAACGGAGCCGATCCAGCACCGGTTCCGCTGCCAGCTGGAGGCGTTCTCTTGCTCGCAGGACTCGTGGCGCTTCGGCAACTTCGCAAAAAATCCGGCTAAATCTGACCACAGGGTCGGTGCGGAAAAGAACTGTGTCGCAAATTGATGCGTGACGTGGGCTTTGACGCACCATAGAGGTTTCCAGGGTATGCGGGTCCCAACGGGCCCGATGGGAGCGTGCTATGGCCGAAGACGACGAGATAATCCTCAGTGAGCTGGATGACGACGAACTCGTCCAGCAAATGTTCGACGATCTGTATGACGGCCTCAAGGAAGAGATAGAAGAAGGCGTCAACATTCTTCTTGAGCGAGAATGGGCGCCCTACCGTATCCTGACCGAAGCGCTCGTTGGCGGAATGAAGATCGTTGGTGACGACTTCCGTGATGGCATTCTCTTCGTTCCAGAGGTGCTCCTGGCCGCCAATGCCATGAAGGGCGGCATGGCGATCCTCAAGCCGCTTTTGATAGAAACGGGCGCGCCCCGCGTTGGCAAGATGGTCATAGGAACCGTCAAGGGAGACATCCACGACATCGGCAAAAACCTTGTGTCGATGATGATGGAGGGCGCGGGCTTCGAGGTGGTTGATCTGGGTATCAACAACGCCGTCGAGAAGTATCTTGAGGCGCTCGACAGTGAAAAGCCAGACATCCTTGGCATGTCGGCGCTTCTCACCACCACAATGCCCTACATGAAGGTTGTAATCGACACGATGGTCGAGCAAGGCATTCGTGACGACTACATTGTACTGGTTGGTGGCGCTCCTCTTAATGAAGAGTTTGGAAAGGCAATTGGTGCCGATGCCTACTGCCGCGATGCCGCTGTTGCCGTGGAGACGGCGAAGGAGTTTGTCGCGAGAAAACACAACCAACTGGCAGCGGGATAGGCACTCACCCATCTGCTACGCGTCTCGCGGCGCAACGGAGTTAGCGAATTCGGGCACTAGGAGAAGCGAGATCTACCCTCGATGTGCCAGACCAGTGACATCCAAAGCAGCTACGCCGCCCCTCTCGGAGACTGCGGCACCGGGTTGCCCTCGGCCCGCGGGGACGGGTTCAGATCGACCCAAGGTAATCCGAAGCACCGGTCATGCGATGCGGAAGGTCGCAACATCCTGGTGGTGATATGACCGACGACAACGCCCTCGTCCAAGACGGGCTGGCTCCAAGCTCGGCGGGCGCGAAGGTCCTTCTTGTCGCGTGCGGGGCCCTCGCGCGCGAGATACTTGATCTCAAACGCTTGAACGGATGGAGCCACATGGATCTCGCCTGTCTCCCGGCGATCCTCCACAATTCGCCTGAGCAGATACCTCCAAGGGTGAGAGAGGTCCTCGAGAAGAAGCGCGCGGACTACGAGGCGGTCTTTGTCGTCTTCGGCGATTGTGGGACGGGTGGGCAGCTGCGTGCGGTTTGCGACGAGCTTGGTGTCGCAATGATCGAAGGACCGCATTGCTATTCGTTCTTCGAAGGAAACGCGGAGTTCGCCGAGCGCTCGGAGACAGAGTTCACTGCGTTCTATCTCACCGACTTCCTGGTGCGCCAGTTCGACGCTTTCGTCACAAAGCCCCTTGGACTTGATCGACACCCCGAGCTCCGCGACGCCTATTTTGGGCATTACGAAAAACTCGTTTATCAGGCCCAGACCGATGATCCCGCCCTAACTGAAAAGGCAATGGCCTGCGCGGGCAAGCTCGGCCTTGACTTCGAGCGTCGATTTACGGGCTATGGTGACCTTGCCGTATCGCTTGCATCGCTCAACATGCAAGTGGAGGCAGGCCGGTGATGAGGCGGCCCGGAGCTTGTGCGCACATCTCCACCGCCCTATATCTTGGGTTCTCGACTGGATTGGCGCCATGGAATTATCGCTCCCCCCCACGGTAACAGATCGTGCTTTTGCGCGACTGGCGGAGATAAACGAGGCCGCGGATGCACCGCAGGCGTTACGCGTTGCCGTAGAAGGCGGCGGATGCTCGGGCTTTCAGTACGACATATCGCTGGACATACCTGCCGACGATGATCTTGTGCTTGAGAGCAAAGGCCAACGCGTCGTGGTTGACCCTGTGTCGTTACCCTTTCTGTCGAACGCCGTGATCGATTTCTCCGATGAACTCATCGGCGCCCGCTTCGTCATCGAAAACCCAAATGCCACGTCGAGCTGCGGTTGTGGCACGTCATTTTCGATGTAGCGCACAGGCCCCGGGCAAGATCGCTTCGTGATTCTGAAAAGCCGATGACAGGACGCTGCCACGAGCCGTTTTTCGAATGTCCGTGGGGGCACGCAGACCCATCCGGCACCTTCCCCAAGGACCAACGAGGACTTGTCCGATGACCCGCTCCCTGCCTGTCACGAAGGCCAACGTTGAACATGCCTATGACGTCATCCGCGCACATGTGCGGCGGACGCCCGTCGTCTCTGTTGCCGCCCTCGACCTCGGCCTCGACGCGACCCTACCGCCGGTGGTGCTTAAACTGGAGCAGCTCCAGCACACCGGGAGCTTCAAGACGCGAGGGACGATGAACACCCTTCTCACCCAAGATATTCCTCGGGCTGGAGTGACCGCCGCCTCCGGTGGTAATCACGGCGCAGCGCTCGCATTCGCGGCCGCATACGCCGGTGTTCCGTGCACCATATTTGTCTTTGACTTCACGCCGCAGGCCAAGATCGACCGCATCCTCTCGTATGGTGCCGAAGTGCGCCCTGTTGAAGGCGGGTTCGACGCCCTAATGGCCGCCACCGAGGCATTTGCGGCCGACAGCGGTGCCAAAAGCGTCCACGCCTTCGACGCACCCCCAACGCTGGCCGGCCAAGGAACGGTCGCGCTTGAATTCCTGGAACAGGCGGCCCTCGATACCGTGCTCGTGGCCACGGGTGGTGGTGGGCTCATTGGTGGAATGGCTGCCTATGCGGCCGGGCAAACAAGGATTGTCTCTGTGGAACCAGAGGCGGCGCCGACCCTCAAAATGGCGCTTGATGCCGGGCACCCCTGCCCCGCGCCGGCAGGCGGTGTCGCCGCCGATAGTCTCGGTCCTGGACAGATTGGCAGGCTCATGTTCCCGATTGCCGAGGCATACATCGATCGCGCGGTTCTTGTGTCAGAAGCGGCAATCCACTCGGCTTGGCATGCGCTCTGGGAAAAGATGCGGATTGTCGTGGAACCGGGCGGCGCCGTCGCGCTCGCCGCGCTTATGTCGGGCGCATACCAGCCGGAGGCCGGAGAACGCGTCGGTGTTTTGGTCTGCGGAGCCAACACGAATGTCGTGGGCTTTCCCGCACCCGAAGCGAGCATGGTCTGACGAACGCGTCTTCTGTCTCAAAATGCCCATGGACATAATCGAGCCCCTGGGAGACAACACTCTCCGTGAAAGTCGCTACGTTTAACATCAACGGAATCAAGGCCCGGATTGGTGCTTTGTCGGACTGGCTGGACGAGGCGCAGCCCGATGTCGTCCTTCTTCAAGAGATAAAATCCGTGGACGACGCGTTCCCCAGTTCGCACTTTGAAGACAAGGGCTATGTCGTCGAAACCCATGGCCAGAAGTCGTTCAACGGGGTTGCGATCCTCTCGAAGCTCCCGATCGAGGACGTGATCCGCGGCTTGCCCGGGGACGCATCCGACGAGCAGGCACGTTGGATCGAAGCCACCGTGATGGGCGCTCGCGCGGTTCGGATTTGCGGGCTCTACCTGCCTAACGGCAACCCTGCGCCTGGGCCTAAGTACGACTACAAGCTTGACTGGATGGAACGGCTGAAGGTCCGGGCCAGCGCGCTTTTGGCGCAAGAGGAACCCGCCCTGATGGCGGGCGATTACAATGTCATCCCCCAGGACGAAGACGCCGCGCGGCCCGAAGCCTGGCGAAAGGACGCGCTTGCGTTGCCCCAAACTCGGGCCGCCTACCGAAGGATTGTCAACTTGGGCTACTGCGAGGCATTCCGGGCCAGAACGCAGGCGCCCGGCCACTATAGCTTTTGGGATTACCAGGCAGGTGCATGGCAACGCAATGACGGCATTCGGATCGACCACGTTCTTATGACGCCGCAATGCGCAGACTTAATGATAGACTGCGGGATCGACGCCCATATCCGCGACCGAGAGAAGCCTTCGGATCACGTTCCCGTTTGGGTCATGCTCGACGCGTGATCCGCGTCTGCACATCGAGTTTTTGCACCTCGTTGCAACAGATACCGGCCAGCGAAGCGATCGAGCTTTGTGAGTTTATCAACATTCTCTATCTTGTGCCTCGGTAGACCGAGCACCGAGTAGGGACGAGCACCAATGCGGACCTTGATCCTCGCCATCCTCCTAATCACGCCAGCATCCCATGCGGATGCATCCTGCAGAATTCAGACAGGCAAGTGCTTGAGCATGCCCCAAAGTGCATACACCGCGCCGTACCAAATTGGAGACCACCTGCCGCGCGACAGCTTCGAAGTTCTTCTGAACGTCACCTATCACGGGCTGCCACCGTCGGATGGGACCTTTTGGTACGTAAGGTCCGGGCGACATGTCTATAAGGTTGTGCCTGGGACCTTTGAGGTGCTTGGGGATGTCACGCGAAAGGCGCGGCGGCTCGCACCTTGACGCATGTCTGAAGGAGCTCGCGGCCCGGAAGTCGCGCCCTAAGAGGCTTGCCTAATTGACCCACTGGAAACAATCTCGCCCCCGTGGAGTTATTGTGTACACTTTTTCGGAAACAAGCGGCGGAATCCGGCCAAAGTGTCGATCCGATCAGGGATGCCGCCACATTTTTGCCCAATCCGAACCCTAGCGCTGCCTCGCATGCGGGAACGACACCGCACGCTTGCAGACGGGAAAGGCCGCGACATGCATGACCTCATAATTCCAGTGGCAGGGGGCTTTGTCTTCGCGATTATAGCGTACCGGACGATAAGAATGCTCCTTCGGATCCACCGAGAGCTCCGCCGGCAGCGCCTTCTTGAGCATCTCGATTGGTCGGGAGACTCCACGGTACGGCACATTCCGCGCATCTGATCGCCATATTGCGTGCCGCTTGCTGCGTCGGGCCGACATGCAAGCGGCACGTAAGATCGATCGGTGTTGCGCTGAACCGATTACTCTGCGGCAACCATCCGAGAGCGAAGCATGGACTTCAGGAAGCCCCCGGTATGGCTTGCCTCAACCTCCGTAATCTCCTCCGGCGTCCCCGCCGCAACAATTTTGCCACCGCCGTCTCCCCCCTCAGGGCCAATATCGATGATCCAGTCGGCGGTCTTTATGACATCCAGATTGTGCTCGATCACGATGACCGAGTTGCCCTGGTCGACAAGCTCGTGGAGCACTTCGAGGAGCTTGCGAACGTCCTCGAAATGGAGCCCGGTGGTAGGCTCGTCGAGGATGTAAAGCGTTCGCCCCGTGGATCGCTTGGAGAGTTCTTTCGAGAGTTTCACCCGCTGCGCCTCACCGCCCGAGAGCGTCGTCGCCTGCTGGCCGACCTTGATGTACCCCAGACCGACGCGGCAGAGCGCATCCATCTTATCGCGGATCGACGGCACCGCCTTGAAGAACTCCTGGGCGTCTTCCACCGTCATATCGAGGACATCGGCGATGGACTTGCCCTTGAACTTGATCTCCAGCGTCTCGCGGTTGTAGCGGGCGCCCTTGCAGGTCTCGCAGGTCACGTAGACATCCGGCAAGAAGTGCATCTCGATCTTGATGACCCCGTCGCCCTGACACGCCTCGCAGCGCCCGCCCTTGACGTTGAACGAGAACCGACCCGGTTTGTAACCGCGCGCCTTGGCCTCCGGCAGCCCCGCGAACCAGTCGCGGATCGGGGTGAAGGCGCCGGTGTAGGTGGCCGGGTTCGAGCGTGGGGTGCGCCCGATCGGCCGCTGGTCGATGTCGATGACCTTGTCGAGATGCTCAAGCCCCTTGATCGTCTCACAGGGCGCGGGTGTCTGGCGGGCGCCATTGAGGCGCATGGAGGCGGTCTTGAACAGCGTCTCGATGGTGAGCGTCGACTTGCCGCCGCCCGAAACGCCGGTCACGCAGACGAACTTGCCCAACGGAAACTCCGCGGTCACGTTCTTGAGGTTGTTCCCCACCGCCTTGACGACCTTCACGGATTTGCCCTTGCCTTTCCGGCGTTCGGCCGGCACCGCGATCTCGCGCACGCCGCTCAGGTATTGCCCCGTGACCGACGCGGTGTCGGCGGCGATCTCTCCCGGCGTCCCCCGCGAGACAATCTCGCCCCCGTGCACGCCCGCGCCGGGGCCGATATCGAGCACGTAATCGGCCTCGCGGATTGCCTCCTCGTCATGCTCCACGACGATCACCGTGTTGCCCTGGTCGCGGAGGTTCTTCAGCGTCTGCAACAGCCGACCGTTGTCGCGCTGGTGGAGGCCGATGGAGGGTTCGTCGAGGACGTAGAGCACCCCGGTCAGCCCGGAGCCAATCTGCGAGGCCAACCGGATCCGCTGGCTCTCGCCGCCCGACAACGTCCCGGCATTCCGGCTCAGGGTCAGGTATTCAAGGCCTACGTTGTTCAGGAACCCAAGTCGCTCGCGGATCTCCTTCAGGATTGCCCGCGCAATTTCGTTCTTCTGGGCGCTCAGGCTCTCTGGCACCGCCTCGACCCAGGCCGCCGCCTCGCGGATCGACATCTCCACCACCTGGCCCACGTGCAAACCGGCAATCTTCACCGCCAGCGCTTCGGGGCGGAGCCGATAGCCCTCGCAGGTCCCGCAGGGCCGGTTGTTCTGGTAGCGCTCGAACTCCTCGCGGATCCAGTTGGAATCCGTCTCGCGGTAGCGGCGCTCCATATTGGGGATCACACCTTCGAAGGGCCGCGTCACCTGATAGACCCGGCCCCCCTCGTCGTAGCGGAACGGGATCTCGTCATCGCCCGAGCCGTAGAGAAACACCTGCTTCACATGCGCGGGCAGATCCTTCCACTTGGTGTTCCGGTCGAATTCGTAGTGCTTGGCAATGGCCTCGATGGTCTGGAGGAAATAGGGCGACTTGCCCTTCCGCCAGGGCGCCAGCGCGCCGTCATAGATCTTCAGGGATTGATCGGGCACCACGAGACGTTCGTCGAAGAAGAGCTCAACGCCCAGCCCATCGCAATCCGGGCATGCGCCGAAGGGGGCGTTGAAGCTGAACAGGCGCGGCTCGATTTCGGGGATGGTGAACCCGCTCACCGGACAGGCAAAGTTCTCGGAGAAGGTGATCCGCTCTGGGTCACCTTCCTTCGGCGCTGTCTCCAGGATCGCGATCCCATCCGCGAGGTCCAAAGCCGTCCGGAACGAATCCGCCAGCCGCGTCTCGATCCCCTCCTTCACCACGATCCGGTCGACCACCACGTCGATATCGTGGCGGAACTTCTTGTCGAGGGTCGGCGGGCTCTCCAGCTCATGGAATTCCCCGTCCACCTTCACGCGCTGGAAGCCTTGCTTCCGAAGCTCAAGGAACTCCTTGCGGTACTCGCCCTTCCGGTCCCGTACGATGGGCGCGAGCAGATACCCCCGCGTCCCCTCCTCCAGCGTCATCGCCCGGTCCACCATGTCCTGGACCTGCTGCGCCTCGATCGGCATCCCCGTGGCGGGCGAATAAGGCGTGCCCGCGCGGGCGAACAAGAGCCGCATATAGTCGTAGATCTCGGTGACCGTCCCCACCGTCGAGCGTGGGTTCTTCGACGTGGTCTTCTGCTCGATGGAGATCGCTGGGCTCAGGCCGGTGATGTGGTCCACATCCGGCTTTTCCATCATGTCGAGGAACTGCCGCGCATAGGCCGAGAGGCTTTCCACATAGCGCCGCTGCCCCTCGGCATAGATCGTGTCGAACGCCAAGGACGACTTGCCCGACCCCGAGAGACCGGTGATCACTACGAGCTCGTCGCGGGGAATATCTACGTCGACCGATTTGAGGTTATGCTCGCGCGCGCCGCGCACCTCGATTGTCTTGTGTTCCGGCATCGGCGTCCTCGAGTTGGGACCGATTGATAGAGATAGCGGAATGCCTGCAATTCTCAATGGCAAAATCAGAACATTAAGCGAACATTCGCCTTGGGTAACAGGCTTACTGAAAACTTCCTGTGGATAAGCCGTAAACGGTTCCAAAGTGGGACCGCGCGACAGGGCGCGGTCCCTCTTGGCGGGTTAGGAAGCCGCCTTGCGACGGCTAAAACGAAGCGCGCCGAACGCGCCGATCCCAGCCAGAAGAAGCGGCATAGCCGCGGGAAGTGGTACGGGAGCCGGCGAAGTCGATGCCGAACCGAACACGGTGTCCTTGAGACCAAGATCGGAACCACCCGCGAAGGTCGCTCCGAGCGCACCGTTAAGCGCCGAGTTGATCACCAGATCGGCTGTGATCGGACCGGATAGGTCTACACTTGCGAGATCGAAGATATCGATCTGCGATGCCGATGCGAATGCGCTGCTCGTGACGTCAGCCGCCACCGTGCCTTCGCTCCCCTTGATGGTGAAGTTGGACGCCGTCAAGAACGCCGCGCCCGCCTCGAAGCGCACCCCACCCGAATGGGTGATCGTCAACGTCGAGGTGTCGCCTCCGGTGATCGGGAACGAAAACGTCGCCCCGGACGCCGTTGCCGGGTCGATCGGGGACGGCGTAATGCCTGCGCCACTGAGAAACGATAGCACCGGTCCGGCGACGGTGACGTCCGTCGTTCCGACCGGGGCAATGGTGACGGCCGAAGCTGGCACCACCCACATGGTCGCAGCAGTCACAGCTGCGGCCACGAACTTAAGAAACTTCATCTGAAGTACCCCACTGTTACAGAGGGATCTTGTAATCCCCCGTACAGCTTACGCTTTCCAACCGAAAGCAGACCTTTTTTCATTAAGGATATTCACGGTTTCGTGATTCCCCTTCCCGGAGGCGTCTATGGACCAGTGTCATCACAAACAGTCCACCAAGCGATATTGCTCCAGCGAGAACCAACGGCCCTTGTACGCCGTGCCCAAGCGTCATCGCGAACAGTGGCGTGGATAACGCCGTTCCGACATTGCCGATCTGGGCCAGTGCTCCATTGGCGCGGGCCTGGTCCGCGGGCGACACATTCAAGTAGGGTACGGCGGCAAAACTCGCGCCAGCCACGAGGCCCATTACCGCAAAGACAACTACTGCAACGAGCGGTCGCGGCTCGGACGGCACAACAACAAGCAGCAGCATGGCAAGGGCCGCTAAAAAAAGACCCACGCGGACAATCCTCGTGGGCGAGAACCGGCGCGCGAGAAGACCCGCGCCGAATGTTCCAAAGAGCGCGGTAAGCGGCAAGAGCGGGGCCGTCCATGCGCCGAGAAACGCGGGAAGGTAGGTCAATAGCCCGAGAAAGATCACCGTATGGAAGAAAAAGCCCAGCCCTGGTGCTGTCAGCCTACCGCTCGTGTAGATGATCCGATGTCGCGCCAAAAGGCTTTCGCTGCTCGTGTCCCGCTCAAGACCGCGTGGCAGGACCGGCAGCAAGGCGAGCGCCAGCAAGGCCAAGGCGGCGCCGTGGCCGAAATAGGTTGTTTGGGGACTTGGCAGGAGAGGCACGGCGAGCGCCGAAAGTGCAAACCCCACTCCAAAAAAGGTTCCCCAAAGCCCCATTGCAACAGGTTCGTCCCGTTGTGTCGCGACGATGGCCATAAGCGTGGGTGCAGCGACCACGATGGCAAGATGCGCAGCTCCCTCGGCCACTCTCAGGGCAAGAAACAGTGGCGCAGCAGGTAAAGCCGCCTCGACGAGCGAAAGGACGGCCCCCGCAAAAAGGCCCGCCAACAAGACGCGACGTACACCGATCCGAGCGACCACAACCCCCGCCGTCACGCCGAAGGCCATCCCCATGAGAGAGAGCGCAGAGACAAGGTAAGCCACTGGGAAACCCGGATAGCGCAACTCAAGTGCGGGCAGCGTCAGCGAGATCTTGGCAAATTGGGCGGCTGCCAATAGCCCGGCGACATAAAGCAGGAAGATCAGCCGCCAGTCGGTGCGCATGCGCTGTTGTCGCCGTCGTGGCACCGCGGGTCAAGCTGCGAGGGAGGGCCTCACCACACCAATTTAGGGGTGGCGGGTTTCTAACCGCCGAGCGTTCGGAGCGCTTCTGTGCCACTGCGAACAAGCGGCACGTCGTTTAGACCGCGCTCCAAGTGCCGGGATCCGCGCAAATCCGCTTTGAAGATTGGAAAGAGCCGCAATCATCAAGAGGTCATGAATTTGAGGCGCTTGAACCAATCGGGCCCAGGGCGCGCGCTATGTGTTCTCGCGCCCGCGCCTGTGACCAAGTAGCAAAAGTGACAGGAACGCCACGAGCATAACAGGTGACAGGGCAGGAACGGGCACGGCCGTCGGCTGAACGCTGTCTAGAGTTGTGTACCCCAAGTCTCGGAAACTCAGGAGCGTTGTATCGGTGACCATTGGGCCGTGATCGATAAACGACGTCATCGTGGCCAGAGGACCGCCCGCCCAAGTCTCCGCCCAGTGAAAGTTGTCGGAGCCTGGCAAGCCCGTTTCTATCTCCACCGGTACGTAACGGGCCAGTGGATCAAACTCCGCGCGGTAAGCTGCCAGTCCGTTGGCGCCAAGATACTGCCCGCTTCCATTGACATAGACACCATTGTCGACCCACCGCAGCCCGAAGCCAATGGTATGGGCCAATTCATGGATTGCCACATTGAATGCGATCCTTGGATTGGCGGCAAGGAGTGGCAAGAACTCGGTATTGATCGTGAACGGCTGTGTCTCGGAATAGTTCGTGCCGTTTGACGCCGGGTTCGGATAGGTCGCACGATCGCTTACGAAGGCGATAATGCTTGGGCCGAATGAGCCAAAGCGCACGGGAACATTGATGCCAACGAGATTGGCGTCGTCGACGGCATAGCCCGTGACATTGGTGGTCCAAAAGTCCACCGCGCGCCCGATCGTCGTTTTCACTTGAGCCTGTTCGCGTCGGTCAAGACCGCTATTGCCGAAATCGAAGTCGGTCAGAATATCAAAGCTGGCCGCAACGCTTGGCCCCGCGCCTAGAATACAAATCCCCGCGCAAAGCGCTCCCAAATGTGTGTTCATTGCAATTTCCCCAGGTCTAAATCGCGCGTTTTGCACCTACGCAAACTCCATGAGCGCGCCAGATAGGCGGCCTGTCAAGTTAAGGTTGAATGAGCACCCAGAACGGGCGTCTGTTCGCTTTTGAGGCAACGCTCACGCCGCCAGAGCCACGTTCCAACGGAGGGGGACCCTTGCTGCAAAGAGACTAGTCACAGATCACCGTTCCGGACGGCACACATGGCTGCGCGCTTACATCAAGCGCTGGAGGATCCCGCGCGGGATCGGACTTGCGCGCCGTGAAACCGATGTTCTGGAAATCGGTCTGCCCGTTTGTCCCCGTGAGCATCGTAACCACGCGGCGTACGTTCAATGGGGCAGCGAGCGGAATATCCTCGGCACGTATGCCCCCTGCGCGGCCAAGAGCCGGTTCCAACTCGACATTTCCAATTTCTGTGCCGACCGCGTCGAAAAACCGGAAGCTGAGCAGGTCAACGTCATAGGTTTCTTCCGTATAGTTCCAGAAGTGAACCTTCTCGATGTCGTAGGACACCTCAAAGTCGAAGACGAGCTCCAGGCCCCCGCCATCACGCGCGGCCGTAAACCAAATATGGGTCAATTGGTTATGAAACTCCTCCGCGTCCGCCGATGGCGCGTCAATCACCTTGTCGATGGTTTGTCGGGCCTGGAACGTGTTGTTAAACGTCCCTTCGCTGGTTCCGGGTCCAACTTCCACGGTAATGAGATCGCGGTTCAGGAACACGGTTTCCGCAAATCCGAGGGATGGGGCAAACAGTCCGATCAAAAGGAGCCGGACGGCAGGGCCCATCAAATATGGATCACCCGATCGTACGCGTCGAGCACGCTCTCGTGCATCATCTCCGACAGCGTTGGGTGCGGGAAAACCGCGTGCATAAGATCTTCTTCGGTGGTTTCGAGCTGACGCCCTACGACGTAGCCCTGGATCAGCTCGGTCACCTCCGCACCCACCATATGGGCGCCCAGGAGCTCTCCCGTCGATGCATCAAACACGGTCTTGATCATCCCTTCGGGCTCGCCGAGGGCAATCGCCTTGCCGTTCCCAATAAATGGGAAGCGGCCAACCTTGACCTTGTAGCCCAGCTCCTTTGCCTTGGCCTCGGAATAGCCCACGCTCGCCACTTGTGGATGGCAATAGGTGCACCCAGCGATGCTCTCGGCCTTAACCGGGTGAACATCGTTCTTCCCGGCGATCAGTTCCGCCACCATGACGCCCTCGTGGGACGCCTTGTGGGCAAGCCAAGGGGCGCCCGCGATGTCGCCAATGGCATAGAGTCCCTCGACGCCGGTCCTACAGTACTCGTCTGTGACCACGTGGGTCCGGTCGATCTTGACGCCGAGTTTTTCAAGGCCCAGCCCTTCGGTGTTGCCCACGATGCCGACGGCGGAGATCACCGTGTCGAACTCGTGCTTCTCCACCTTGCCGCCTGTCTCGATATGGGCGGTGACCTTGCCTTTGGCGCGGTCGAGCCCCTTGACCGTGGCTTTCTCCATGATCGTCATGCCCTGCTTGGCGAAGGACTTTTTCGCGAAGGCGGAGATCTCGGCGTCTTCCACGGGGAGGATCCGGTCCATCACCTCGACAACGGTCGTCTCTGATCCGAGTGTGTTGTAGAAGCTCGCGAATTCGATCCCGATGGCGCCAGAGCCGATCACCAGGAGTTTCTTCGGCATCCGGGGCGGCATGAGCGCGTGTTTGTATGTCCACACCAGATCGCCATCGGCCTCGAGCCCGGGAAGCTCGCGGGCGCGCGCGCCGGTCGCGAGGATGATCGCCTTTGCTTTGAGCGTCTCAGTGCCCTTCTCGGTTTTGACGGAGACCGTGCCCTTGGCCGGCAGGCTCGCCTCGCCCATGAACGTCGTGACTTTGTTCTTCTTCATCAGGTGGCCGACGCCGGAATTGAGCTGTTTGGCCACCCCGCGGGAGCGCTTAACCACCGCGTCGAGGTCGTAACCAATGCCGTCGGCGGAGAGCCCGAACTCCTTGGCGCGGTGCATGAGGTGGAACACTTCCGATGAGCGCAGCATCGCCTTTGTCGGGATGCATCCCCAGTTGAGGCATATGCCCCCCATATGCTCGCGCTCGACGATCGCCACTTTCTGGCCAAGCTGGCTCGCCCGTATCGCGGCCACATAGCCGCCTGGCCCAGCGCCGATCACGACGACGTCGAAGGATTGCTCTGCCATGGTCTCCTCCCGGGGCGATTGTTTTACGCTTAACTGTCTGCCACGGAGAACGCCGCTTGTCACCCGGGGGTCGGGCATAGCCGGGATGCAGGGAGTGCAAGCTCTGCGCATGGGCGCTGGCTCCGCCGATCGCCGGTGCCGACGCATGTCGTGTCGAAGAGACGTTGGCCGCGACGGCGGCCGCTGCTCCAGTCGAAAGTGCCGAAGGCGCCCACCAATGGGAGCAGTGCGGTCGACAGGTGTCCATGCGCTGCGACCGGACACCGTTGATTGACAAGTGAGGGAGCCAAGCGTGTCGGCGAAAACCGAGTTCGGGACTACCTTGTTGTCCGCCCGGCAAAACGCATTGGGTATACGCTCCATGGCCGACTGTCTCGCGGCCTGTCGCGCTTGTCGCACGCGTTGCCGTGCCTCGAGTGATCTCAGATCCCCCAGAATTGAAGGCCAGAACCAAATGCGTGGCGTCATCGGCGCCACGGCCGACCGAGCCGCTCTAACCACTGGAGACCCGAGATTCCAAGACGAACGGATCGCTAAGAGACAGATCGGGCCAGATGATCTTGGCCGCCTTCAACGACATGCAGGGAAACATGCCTGAACCGACGAGAGAGCCGGCCGTCGGTCAATGGAACGACACGCTTTCAGGGTGACGCCTGTATTGCCGCCGCCATCCGAGCGCCCCTCGAGGTCCGCCACCACACCCGAAGCCCACTCTGCGCCCGTGGACGCCTCAAGGCCACCAGAAGTCATTTCAAGAGACCTGAGTGCTCCACCCAAACCTCATGGTCTTGGCGGACCGGCACTAGATCACCGAAAGGACGCTTTGGACGTTAGACACCGCCAAAACACGGTCTCGCTCACCTCCCGAGGATCGCCGTCACGTAACCCTGGGTTTCTCGGTAGGGCGGGATGCCACCGTGGCGTTCCACGGCTTCAGGGCCCGCGTTATAGGCCGCAAGCGCCAAGCGCCATGAGCGGAAGCGGTCATATTGCTCGCGGAGGTAGCGCGCCCCTCCATCAAGGTTCTGAGCCGGATCATCGGGGTTGACGCCCAGATAGCGTGCCGTGGCGGGCATAAGCTGCGCCAGGCCCCGGGCACCCTTGTGGGAGACGGCGCGGGGGTTCCAACCTGATTCCTGTTGCACCAGCCTGAGGAAAAGATCCTCAGGGATGCCTTCGCGTCGCGCAACACGGCGGGCGACGTCGAGGTATTGGCCGCGATATGTTCCTTGAAAAGCTGGCAGTTCTGGTTCGCGGCCCGGGATGTTGAGCTCGGGCCGCAAACGGACGGACGCCGCGTATTGTTGGCGCGCGCGCGTATCAAGGACGCGGGCTTGGTTTTCAAAAATCTTGCCTCGCGCCTTAGACGAAGCCCCCACGGTATCAGCAGCAGCCTGACCCATTAGGAGAGCAAGAGACATCAGCCAGCCCACTGTTCGCGCTGGATATCGCACTTGCCCCCTCCCTGGAAATCCATGTCCACGGCGGACTATAGGGTCTCATCGATGCAAGGCCAAGAGACACTGGATTGACGCTCTGTTAACCAAACACGCTTGACGGTAGGCTCGCAGGGCAAACCAGAATCGGCGGGAGGCACGACATGGCGGGATCGGTCAACAAGGTGATCCTCGTAGGCAATCTCGGGCGTGATCCCGAAGTCCGTACATTCCAAAACGGTGGCAAGGTCTGCAACTTGCGGGTCGCCACGTCGGAGAATTGGAAGGACCGCAACACGGGTGAGCGGCGCGAGCGTACCGAATGGCACTCGGTCGCCATCTTCTCCGAACCGCTCGCGCGGACTGCCGAGCAATACCTGCGCAAGGGCTCGAAGGTCTATCTCGAGGGTCAGCTCGAAACCCGAAAATGGCAGGACCAATCGGGGCAGGATCGTTACTCGACGGAAGTTGTGTTGCGCCCGTATACATCGACCATGGTGATGTTGGATGGGCGAAGCGGTGGCGGCGATGGCGGCGGCGGTGGATACTCTGATGACCGCAGCTACGGAGGTGGCGATCAAGGCGGAGGCTTCAGCCCGGCACCATCTCGTGATCTTGATGACGAGATCCCGTTTTAGCACCCATTGCTGGTCATGACAGACCCGATCAGGTGAAGCTAGAAGGGCTCACGCTCGCGCCGACAAGGCTTCCTCGAGAACGTCTTGGAGCGCGTCCCTAGACACGTCATCCGCAACGAAAGCCTCTCCAATCCCGCGCGCCAGGATGAAACGAAGCCTTCCATCGATCACCTTTTTGTCCTGGCTCATCAGGTTGATAAGAGCCTCTACGCCTGGAAGGTCGCCGGGGATATCGGCGAGATCCTTCTTCATACCCATCGCGGCGAGATGCGCGCTCACCCGGCTTGGCTCTTCCTGAGCACACAGCCCAAGTCGTGCCGAAAGCTCGAAGGCAAGCCCGCAGCCAATGGCGACGCCTTCTCCATGGAGCAACCGGTCGGAGTAGCCCGTGGCCGCCTCGAGCGCGTGGCAGAATGTATGACCGAGGTTCAAGAGCGCACGGTCTCCGGTTTCGGTCTCATCGCGCGTGACGATTGCGGCCTTCATTTCCACCGAGCGCTTGACCGCGTAAAGAAGCGCCGAACTGTCCCCGCTCGCAATCCTTGGGCCATTGTCTTCGAGCCAAGAAAAGAATGCCGCATCGCCCAAGAGGCCATATTTGACGACCTCGCCGTAACCCGCCAGGAGATCGCGCTGGCGCAACGTCCGCAGGACTGACGTGTCCGCCAGCACCAGCGACGGTTGATAGAACGCTCCCACAAGGTTCTTTCCATGCGGCGTGTTGATTGCGGTTTTCCCTCCTACCGCGCTGTCCACCTGCGCCAGGAGCGTGGTTGGAATTTGAACAAAGCGCACGCCCCGTCGTAGAATGGCCGAAGCAAACCCACCAAGATCGCCGATCACGCCCCCACCCAGCACGATCACAACATCGCGCCGTTCGATCTTCTGAGACAGGAGCCATTCGACCGAGCGCGCGAGAGCCTCCCAGCTCTTGGTTGCCTCGCCGGGAGGCAGTGCCAGTGAGGCGGATGAGATAGAGCACTTGCCAAGTGAAGCCTCGAGCGTTGCGAGGTGTAAGGGCGCAACCGTCTCGTCTGTGAGAATGGCCACTTTTGGTCGCGCGAGGAGCGGCGCAATCTCTTCGCCTGCCCGAGACAAAAGGCCTTCGCCGACGCGGACGTCATATGCGCGCTCACCTAGAGGGACATGCACGGATGCGTTCATGCGGCCTCGGGTTCCAGCACGTCGGGGCGGGTGAGAAGCACGTCAATCACCTTGGCGCTCATGAGGTCAATCGAGTAGTCCGCCGACGCATCAACGACGAGATCGGCCTCGGAATACACCGGCGCGCGCTCTCTCAACAGCTTAGCAAGGGTACCCTTCGGGTCGGGGGTTCGAAGCAGAGGGCGCGTGTCTTTGTGCCTGACCCGGCTCCACAGGAGCTCAAGATCTGCTCGAAGCCAAAGCGCAACACCTTTCTTCGCGATGGTTTCGCGGTTTCCGGCATCAAGATAGGCCCCGCCACCGGTCGAAAGTATGCCCGCCGGCCCCGCCAATAGCCGCCCCACGACCTGAGCTTCCTTCTCGCGAAAAAACGGCTCTCCGTATCGTTCGAAAATTTCAGGTATCGTCAGGTTGGCTGCTCGGGAGATCTCGTTGTCACTGTCAAGAAACGGCACCCCGAGACTGCGAGCCGTCGCTGTCCCGATGGCCGTCTTGCCCGAGCCCATCATGCCGATCATCGCAACCGTCTTTTTCAGCCGATAGGCCACGGCCCTCCCCTATCGTTGTGTTTTCCACGTTCAATGGCGTGATCTTGGCGAAAAGACCATATATAATTCCCAAAACCCGCCGAAAGACGCGGGCACAAGTCGCGCCGATAAAGCGGCAAGTTGAGGACAGGCAGACACGAGGCACCACATGGGTCGATTGTTTAAGTTCTTGGGCGTCTTGATCGTATTGGGTGCGCTTGGCGTGATCGGATACGGCTACTTGGGTGATCTCTCGCCCGAGCAAAATGACCGCGCACAACCGGTCACGTTGGATGCCGAGTAGCCGACACAGGGTCCTGGTCCTCGCAGTATCCTTGCTCACGGTCAGTCCAGCGTGGGCGGAGGAGCCTCTGTCGGCGATCGATTGGCTCTCCAACAGCATAGCCGTGCCATCTGAGGTGCCTGAACTCCCGGGTCAGAGCATCACCAAAAGCGCTGCTCCCGGTGCGATCACGGTCACGCCGCTTGATGGTATCGGTTCGGGCGCCGTGGGGCTTTTGCCACCTTCGGCCACGGGGCTGCCCCGTGCTCTTTGGGGGCCTGCAACAGTTGAGGATGTCTTGGCGCGTCTGCGAGCGGTGCCTGCGGATCTGCTGCCAAGCTTGGACGGGCTGTTGACCATGCTACTTTTGGCCGAAGCCAACCCGCCCCGGGGGCGAGATGGCGATGACAGGCTGCTTTTGGCGCGCGTGGACCGGCTTCTCGACCATGGCGACATCGAACGCGCAGAAGCACTGCTCGAACGTGCCGGTGTAGACACGCTCGATCGGTTCCGCAGACTGTTTGACATAGCCTTGTTGTTGGGCACCGAGAACGCCGCATGCGAGCGCATGCGTGACCGGCCCGAGTTTTCTCCGACATACCCGGCGCGGATCTTCTGTCTTGCGAGGGGCGGAGATTGGCAAGCCGCGGCACTGACGCTCGAAACGGCCGAAACCTTGGGGATCCTTACTCCCGCTGAGGATGTTCTGCTCGCGCGATTTCTTGACTCCGAGATCATCGGAGACGCTGGTGTCGACTGGCGCGCGCCCACGCCCCTGACATTCCGGATGCTCGAGGCGATCGGAGAACCGGTGCCGACGGGACCTCTACCCGTTGCCTTTGCTTGGGCCGATCTTCGACCGACACGTGGCTGGAAAGCCCAGATCGAAGCCGCAGAACGCCTCGCTCGGGCAGGTGTCCTCTCGGGAAACCAGCTCTTTGCGCTTTATCTCCGTCAGCGCCCATCAGCTTCAGGTGGGGTCTGGGAACGGGCGAAAGCCGTTCAGAACCTTCAGGCTGCATTGGCCGGGGGCAACCCCGGGACAATCTCAGAGGTTCTTCCGGATGCTTGGGCACATATGCGCCGGGCCGGGCTTGCCCATGCCTTCGCTCAACGCTACGGCGCGGAGATCGCGGATCTGCCGCTGCCCGGCGAGACATCGTCGCTGGCGCTTCGGATTGGGCTTTTGTCGCCAGCTTTCGAGCGCGTCGCGCTGAGCGCCGCCGCGACGCAGGGTCAGGAGGCTTTCCTTGTGGCTTTGGCCCGAGGCCTCCCGCAGTCGGCGGTTGCGCCTGACATGACGACGCTGGCTGTTCGCGAGGGCTTTCTTGCGACCTCCCCGCCCGCTGCGCTCGCGCCGCTTATTGCCGAAGGCCGGAGTGGAGAGGCGATTCTGAAGGCCCTAACGCTGTTTGCGGAGGGTGCGGCGGGAGATCCCGACGGGATCAGTGACGCGATCGCCACGCTGCGCGCTTTAGGCCTTGAGGCCGTCGCTCGGCGTGCGTCTCTTGAATTGCACTTGTTGGACTCGGCGAACTGATGCAGGACGCGATCCGGATCTCTGCCTTTCTTGAGGCAATCGCCGCAGAGCGTGGCGCGGCCTGGAACACCGGGCTTGCCTACGGCCGTGACCTCCGGGACTTCGCCAATTGGCTCGGGCCGGACGGACCGGGACTTGACGCGGTGGATCGAGACCAGATCGCAAGCTATCTCGCGCAGTGCGAGGCCGAAGGGCTTGCCAAAACCACCCGCGCCAGGCGGCTCTCTGCGATCCGACAGTTCTGCCGGTTTGCATATGAAGAAGGCTGGCGACGCGACAACCCGGCCCTGCGCCTGAAGGGCCCCGGACGTTCAAAAAGCCTGCCGAAGACCTTGAGCGAGGCGGAGGTCGATGCGCTTCTGGTCGCTGCACGCGAGAGCGGACGGAGTGCCGAGCGACTGCGGAACACCTGCCTTCTTGAGCTGCTTTACGCCACTGGAATGCGGGTGAGCGAACTCATCTCCCTCCCGGCGCAGGCTGTGCGCGGGGATCCAAGGATGATCCTGGTTCGCGGCAAGGGCGGCAAAGAACGCATGGTGCCGGTTTCGCAACCGGCCCGCAGAGCACTCACCCGGTGGCTAGAGCACTTGGACGATATCGGGTCACTGAGCCAGTATCTCTTTCCGTCTCGCGGCAAAGCCGGATACCTTACACGAGTGCGCTTCCACGGCCTCGTCAAAGATCTCGCGGCGCGCGCGCAGATCAACCCCGACAAGGTCTCGCCACACACGCTAAGGCATGCTTTCGCCACCCATCTTTTATCTCGTGGGGCTGATCTGCGTTCTATTCAGACACTTCTGGGACACGCCGACATATCCACAACCGAGATCTACACGCATGTCCTCGACGCACGCCTCAAGGCCTTGCTGGAGGAGCATCACCCATTGCAGCAAACCGACGAAGTTCAGGCGGCAAGATCTCCTCGCTCGGCCACCACCCCGTGAGCAGTGTCTTGTCATACCCTTGGGACAACCCCACCGCGCGCATCGCGTGCGCTGCCGCCTCTGCATCGTAGGAAAGCTCGGCGAGACGAACGCCGTGGGGTCCAATGACGGCATAGCGCGTGGCACGCCCACCGTCGTGAGGCGGCAAACCAATCGAACCCGCGTTGATCCAAGTTAGTCCCGCGACCCTGCGCTGAAAGGCAATGCCGGAATGCCCAGCAAGAACAGCGTCTACGGGGCCCACAAGGTCGCGCAACAACGCGGCTTCCTCGACGAAAGCCGCCTCTGGCGACCCTGGCCAGAGAAAGCGGTTGATTGCGGTTGCCCCACCGTGGAGCACGGCCCAGCGCTGGCCATGTGCGAAAAAGGTCGCGATGTCCGGCAGTTCGCCCATCCAGGCGCGGTCCCGGCTGTCCAACGCACCCTTTGCATGTGCGAACCAGGCGCGTGCGTTAATGTCGCAGACCGAACCCTCAGAAAACCCGCAACCGCACGTCTCCGCGTCAACCGCAATGTGGCGTTCACAATTGCCTGCAACCACCGCCCACGCCGCTTCGCGGAGAGCAGCCACCACCGCACAGGGATCACCGCAGTAGGCCACCACATCGCCTGTGCAGATGGCCGTGCGCCCGTTTGCTATGGAAATAAGCGCCTCAAGCGCTTGAAGGTTCGAATGAACTCCCCCGAACCCAATGACTTCACCCTCGATCTCACCGAGATCGCACACCTTTACCGAACCCACCGGCCTCTCCCTTGAAAGCCTGTCACCCCGCCCCCATAAACGCCACAGCGCTTCTTCATGCAACCATCGGATATCCCATGGAACCCGGTCTTTGGATCATCATCGTCGCGATCGCGGCGCTGTTGCTTTTTTCGGCATTCTTTTCTGGCAGTGAAACCGCCCTTACCGCGGTCTCGCGCGGGCGCCTTCGCGCGCGTGCCGACAAGGGCGACAGGCGCGCCGAACGCGCTCTTCGGGTGACCGAAGACAACGAACGCCTCATCGGCTCGGTGCTTTTGGGCAATAACCTGGTGAACATTCTCGCCACCGCACTCGCAACGGTGCTGTTTACCGAATTGTTCGGAGAGGGCGGCGTTGCCGCCGCGACATTGGTCATGACCGCGCTGGTCCTGATTTTCGCGGAAGTTCTTCCCAAGACCTACGCGATTACCTACTCGGAACGCGCCGCCACGCTCGTCGCGCCGATTATTGCAACGGTGATTTTCGTGTTCGCACCCATTGTGGGGTTTGTCAGTCTGGTCGTCCGTCGGGTCCTTAGCCTCGTCGGCGTGCAAGTCGAGGCGGGAGCGAATGTGCTCTCGGTTCATGAAGAGATCGCAGGCACGATCGCACTCGGCCACTCCGAAGGCGCCGTTGAGAAAGAGCACCGCGACCGGATCCTGGGCGCGCTCGACCTCGGCGACCGGACTGTCGAGGAAATCATGCTGCACAGAAGCCAGATTGAGATGATCGATGCTGACCTCAGTCCTCGCGAGATGGTGGAATTGGCGCTGACTTCGGCGCACACGCGGCTGCCGATATTCAAGGATGACCCTGAGAACATCATTGGTGTGATCCATGCCAAAGATCTTTTGCGCGCAATATATGCGCTGCCGACCGTCGATGACGGTGATCCCTTCAAGGGCTTCGACATCATGAGCGTCGCGATGGAGCCATACTTTGTGCCCGAGACAACGACACTCGACGACCAAATGCGCGAGTTCTTGCGTCGCCACACGCATTTCGCGCTGGTGGTCGATGAGTATGGCGCGCTCCAGGGGCTCATTACGCTCGAGGACATCCTCGAAGAGATCGTGGGAGAGATCACCGACGAGTTTGACCCGAGCGCTGAACATGCTGTCCGCCGGACCGACACGGGGGACTTCATTATCGATGGTGCGATGACGATCCGCGACCTGAACCGCGCCAACGATTGGTCGTTGCCCGACGATGAAGCCAACACAGTAGCGGGCCTTGTCATCCATGAAGCCCAGACGATCCCGGTTCAGGGCCAGGTGTTTTCGTTTCATGGTTTCCGCTTCGAGGTCGTCGCGCGGAAGGACAACCGGATTACCCGACTGAAAATGCGCCGACTTTAGGGCCCGGGGCCGCGCCACTGCTTCTTGGTTGCCAGCGGAGGTTTGAGCGCGTCGGGCTTGCCGACGGCTCCAAGACACTTGGAAAGTCGCGATCAGAACACGAAACCGCGACGCCGAGGGCCACTAGGAGGTTGCAACGGGGCCCAATCCGCCTCCTCCAACCAGACGTCTGGGTATTGAGGCCTTGGACCTAACGACTGGCATCCATGCCGGCTTCGTCCAGGCGCTCGAGCGTCTTGCGAAACCATGGCCCCGGAAGATCCGACTGTGTAACTTGGCAGATCAAACGCATCCGACGCACCTGCCCCTGGGCTTCCGCGTGACGGACCATCGCTTTTCGCCATTCCGCCATGCTGCGCCTACCAGTGCGAAACGCACGGTAAAACGCGAGGCGGTCGAGTCCTTCGCCCATGGCCATGTGCAATAGCGGGCGCAGCACCCCCGCGCGCTTTAGGGCATTGGGCATCTGGTGCCCCATGAACCGACATGCCAGAGGCTCGACCGCACCGCCACGCAAACGGGTGACATGGGCCTTGTCCTCGGCGACGAGAGGGTCGTACGGCACAATGACGCGCCGGGACGCGCCGACATAATCTGCTGCATCGAGCCAGTCGGGCGCGCTCCAATCGAACTTACGACGAGGCCAAGGGTAGCGGGTTTCAAACGGTGCAATTTGGGTGTTGAGAGTTGATTGCGGGCTGAACGCCAGCACATCGGAACCCGGAACCAATGCTGCATAGACCAGTGCAGCAAAGGCGCCCA
>JBCCKB010000003.1:0-26404 GCA_039027595.1 Pseudomonadota bacterium
CGGCTCCTGCCCGACTGTAGGCAACATGTATGACAAGCTCCTCCCCGAAGGGATCACCGGCTTTTTCGGCGAGACCTCCGAGATCACCGGCGCCGAGCACATCTGCCAGAAGCGCGCGGTCAACGAAGAGGTCGGCGAGCGCTGGTACAAGATGTGGAAGGCCTATCAGGACGACGTCATCTTCGCGCATCAGACCGACGACCTCTCCGATAGCCAACCCACAAAGGGAAATATCGAGGGTGGGCTGACCACCATCGAGGAGAAGGCCCTGGGCAACCTCGAAAAGATCGGGCGGACGTCGCAGTATATCGATATCCTCGATCCGGCCGAGATGCCGGGCTCGGGTGCCGGTCTTTACTTCATGGACTCGTCCTCGGCCGCCGCCGAATGCGTGACGCTCATGGCCGCGGGTGGCGCCGTGATCCACACCTTCCCCACGGGGCAAGGCAACGTGGTGGGCAACCCGATCGTGCCCGTGATCAAGATCACCGCGAACCCGCGCACGGTCCGCACCATGTCCGAGCATGTGGATGTGGACGTCTCGGGGATCCTCCGGCGTGAGATGACCATCGACGAGGCGGGCGACGAGCTCATCGACATGATCCGGCGGACCGCCAACGGACGGCACACCGCCGCCGAGGCCCTTGGCCACCGGGAGTTCTCGATGACCAAGCTTTACCGGAGCGCCTGAGCGCGGTGGCTGGCACCGAAGTCATCTCGATTGCAGAGGGGGAGAGGCTCATCGCGCGCGCCCTCTCGGCGGTCGGCGTGGCCGAGGGGCCCGCGCTCTCCGTCGCCCGCGCGCTCGTTGCCGCAGAGGCAGAGGGCCAAGTCGGCCACGGCTTTTCCCGGCTCGCGGACTACGCGGCGCAAGCAAAGTCGGGGAAGGTCAACGCAAACGCGGAGCCGCGCTTGACAAAAATCGGCGCGGCAGCGGTCATGGTTGATGCTGAAAACGGCTTCGCTTACCCGGCACTCGATGCCGCAATCGCTTGGGGCATCGATGCGGCCAGCCGCAATGGTTGTGCATACATGGGTATAACACGCTCGCACCATTGCGGCGCGCTCTCAATCCAAGTCGACAGAATAGCGGCCGCTGGGCTCGTTGGCATTATGGTGGCCAACACGCCAAGCGCCATCGCGCCATGGGGCAGCAAGAAGCCGCTTTTCGGCACCAACCCCATCGCATTTGCCGCTCCAAGAAAAGACGCCGGGCCCCTCGTCATCGATTTATCTCTGTCCCGTGTGGCCCGCGGGAAGATCATGCACGCGAAAAAGACCGGCACCGAGATCCCGCTCGGTTGGGCGCTCAATGCAGATGGCCAGCCCACAACCGACCCCGAGGAAGCACTCACCGGTTCGATGGTCCCAATTGGCGAAGCAAAGGGCACGGCTCTTGCGCTGCTCGTCGAGGTGCTCGCCTCGGCACTCACCGGCTCTAATCCTTCAAACCAGGTTTCGTCCTACTTCACCCCAGATGGCCCGGCCCCCGGTTCGGGTCAGTTCCTCATGGCCTTAAAGCCCGATGACGCGGAGGGCTTTGCCACCCGGATTGCGGCTCTTCTCGGGGACATCGAGGCTTCAGATGGAGCGAGGATCCCTGGGGCTCGGCGCGCGGATGCCCTTGCTCGGGCCAAGCGTCACGGGATCACCGTCCCAAGGATCTATCTTGAGACTGCGCGGGAAATGGCTAAGCCCCAATCCAAAGGACGCGATCATGCATAGACACATCCTGATCCCCGTCGCCCTCGACCACGAAGGTCTCGTTGAGCGCAAAATTTCACTTGCGCGCGCGCTTTTGGCGGACAAGGGCCGGATCACCCTCCTCACCGTTCTCGAAAACGTCCCGGGATTTGTATCGGAGTTCGTCACCGTCAAGGAGACGAACAGCCTGACAGCGGAGGTGAACGCCCGGCTCGAGGCCGCCGCGGGTGGCGCATCGGACATCGGCACTGCTGTGGAAACTGGCAAACCCGGCGTTCGGATTATCCATTTCGCGGAGCAGCACGGGGTCGATTTAATCGTCGTAGGCTCGCATCAGCCGGGTGTTCAAGACTACTTTTTGGGCTCAACAGCTGCGCGTGTGGCCCGGCGAGCTTCTTGTGCGGTGTACATTCTGCGGTAAACAACGCTTGTTCAGCGCCCCGGTCGTCGGCCCGATGTCGAGCCATTGCTTGATGCCTAAGCCAAGGCTCGCGATGCCACAGATCTGATCCTCGCCACCATCGCTCTAAGTCCGTTGGAGCGTTGCGAGGAAAGATGCTCGTTCAAACCAAGCCGGGCAAACGCTCCCTCTGCGTCAAGACCAGACACCTCTGCGACGGACCGATCATTATAGAGCGCGCCAAGAACCGCGATCAGTCCACGAACAATCATCGCATCGCTGTCTCCGCGAAAGCGAAACGTTGCTCCCGCGCCATCTCCCTCGATTTCCGGCACGAGCCAGACCTGGCTCGCGCAACCATCAACCTTGGTTCCTGGAACCCTGAGCGCATCCTCCAAAGGCGGCATCGCCTTCCCAAGATCAATCACATAGCGATAGCGGTCCTCCCAGTCGTCAAGGAATTCGAACGTCTCGGCAATCTCGTCAAAGGCTTGGGTCATCGGTACTCGGGCTGATGGGTTTAGAACGTATTGCAGAGGTAAGTGCGACAGACCTCACCGTCCAGCATCGGCATGGGGTTTTCTCGAGCGCTGCGATGAGTTAATCGGCGACCGATGGGGACGACAAGGACGTATGACATGGCCACGCGCCTGGTGATCGTGATCTTGATCCTGGCCAGCTTTGGTGCCTGCGGCAGGTTGTCAGAAAGCCGTCTAAATCCATTCAACTGGTTCGGGAATGATCGTGAAACCGATCGCGTTCAACCGATCACGATAGAAACTGTTCAAGACCCCAGGCCCTTAGTAGACGAGGTTGTTGCGGTTCAGCTTGACCGGGCGCCCGGCGGAGCCATCCTGCGCGCCGTGGGGCTGCCCGCGACACAGGGGTATTGGGCAGCTAGCCTGACGCTAGACGAGGCGCGCACCACGCCGACGCGACTGATCTATCAATTCCGCATCGCACCTCCTTTGCGTCCCGAGAGAGCTTCGACAGAGGTCTCTAGGCAACTTGTGGCGGCTGAATTTATTACGGATCAGAGACTTGCACGAGTTCGCGAAGTTCAGGTTCTCGGAGCTAGAAACGCCCGGTCTGTTCGCCGCTAGGGCTTGCAGCCAAACTCGTTGACAGTACGCACCAATGGCCCTAGGCCCGCGACTTTCGCGTAAGGGTCACTCAGGAAAACTGCATGGCGTCGCATTGCCATAGGCTGGCCGTCGACTTCGGCACTTCTAATTCGGCAGCCGGATACCTCCGCAGCGGCACACCGCATCTCATCCCTCTGGCACCCGGACAGAAGACCCTTCCCACGGCGCTTTTCTTCGACTTTGAAACGCGTGAAACGCTGATAGGCGAGCCTGCGATCGAGGCCTTGCTGAAGGGCTCAACTGGTCGCTTCATGCGTGCGCTCAAGCGGGTGCTCGGAACCACACTTATGCACGAGCCGAGGCAAATCCTAAATGAACGTGTCACATTTGTTGAGATCATCGCGCGGTTCCTGGCCAAGATAAAAGAGGACGCCGAAGCAGAAGCAGGCCAGCGATTTGAAACCGTGTTGTCGGGACGGCCGGTCTACTTCCATGGTGACGGTGACCCGCGCGAAGCACAGGCCGAAGCGGACCTGCGGGACTGCTATCTCAAGGCCGGCTTTCGCGAGGTCAGTTTTCTATTCGAGCCGGTCGCGGGAGCGATCGCAAGCGGCGCGCTCGATCATCCTGGAGAGTGTGGCTTGGTGGTTGATATCGGCGGGGGAACATCTGATTTTTCGATTTTTCGGTCCGTTGGGCAAGATATCTCGAGCCTTGCCAATCACGGCATCAGGCTGGGAGGAACCGATTTCGACAGGTCTCTCAGCCTAACGCAAGTGATGCCCTGGCTTGGCAAGGGGGGCCAGCTTCAAAAAGGGCTCGGTGCCGGAACAACGCCCGTTTCAAATGCGATTTTCCACGAATTGGCCACCTGGGAGACCATTCCTTTCGTCTATACGGGCCGTAACCGCCGTATGGCCTCCGAAATGGCCCGACTGGCCGTCGATCCGGAGAAGCTCGGACGACTCCTGACAGTCCTGGAAAATGAGCTGGGCCATGACCTTGCCTTTGCGGTCGAACGCAGCAAGATTGCGGCCAACTGCGGAGCTTTGGATCCAAGCGTTGATCTTGAGGTGGTCGAAACCGGTTTTGCCGTCCCCTTGGACACCGACGCCTTAAACTCAATTCTTGAGTCTGTCGCCGCGACCCTACTCAAAGGCGCAGAAGAAACACTTCGTCAGGCGGGTCTTGGGACAAAAGATGTGACGCGCGTTGTTTATGTTGGAGGTTCAAGCCTGATGTCGGTCATCTTGTCGGCATTCCGGCGCGCGTATCCCAACGCAAATCACGATGTTGGCGAGGTCTTTACAGCGGTAGCCGATGGTCTTGCCATAGCGGCCGCACGGCTTCCGTCCGCGGGGTTCAAAGATCAATAAGTTTAATGTCCTTGCCTTTCGCCGTCAGGGCGATTTCGCCATCGCACAGCCGAAGCGCGTCTTCGCCAAACACTTTCCGGCGCCAGCCCTTAAGAGCGGAGACATCACGGAGACCCGAGGCAATCTCGTCCAGTTCGGATGCTGTTGCGATGAGCTTTTGCGCAACGCCGGCTTTTTCCGACTTGGCCTTGAGAAGCACGCGTAACAAATCCGCGAGAGCGGGGTTCACTTGCAGCTTATCGCGCGAGCGATCGATCTCAGGAAAATCCTCGGGATCGGTCTCCAAACCGGCTGAGACCGCCGCAAGGATTCCCTCGGCGATCTCGCCACGCCGCGCCTCGCGCTGAAGTAGGCGCGAGCGGCCGAGATCCGACGCCGACCTGGGCTTGGTCGAAGCAATCTCCATGAGCGCGTCGTCCTTGAACACCCGTGTCCGGGGAATGTTCTTGCGTTGCGCATGGCTTTCTCGGAACCGGGCCAACTCCCGGGCCACGGCCAGGAAACGGCCAGAGTTCGTTCTCGTTTTAAGGCGGCGCCATGCCTCATTGGGTTCGACGACATATGTCTCGGGATCGGTGAGGACACCAAGTTCTTCTTCGACCCAGTCACGGCGTCCGCGCTTTTCGAGCTCGGTCGAGAGATGTTCGTAAATCACGCGCAGATGCGTCACATCGGCCAGCGCATAGGATTTCTGCGCCTCGGTCAGAGGGCGCCGCGACCAGTCGGTAAATCGGGACGTCTTGTCGAGGCTTGCCTTAGCGACTTTGCGCACCAACGTCTCGTAACCCACTTGTTCGCCAAAGCCCGCCACCATCGCGGCAACCTGCGTATCAAAGAGCGGTTTTGGTATCGTGTCTGCTTCGACGAAGAAAATCTCCAGGTCCTGTCGCGCCGCGTGAAAGACCTTCACAACCGATTCATTCCGAAAAAGAACGTAGAGCGGGTCCAAGGAGAGCCCCTCCGCAAGAGGATCGACCAAAACCGCATCATCGTCCGCGTCGCCGGGAATCGCGAGCTGAACAAGGCAGAGCTTTGCGTAATAGGTGCGTTCGCGCAGAAATTCAGTGTCGACCGTGACATAAGGTGCCTTGGCTGCTCGATCGCAGAATGCGGCGAGCGCCTCAGTCGTTGTGAGTGTGATCATGGGGCGCACGTCTAGCCAAGCTCTGCGCGCGGCACCAGCCCGTTCTTGGATCTTGGGATCAGGGAAGGAGAACCGGTGTCCGATCACCCGAGACGAACCGGCGCAGAACAGCCGGGTAAAGCTGGTGCTCCATTGCTAAAACGCGGGCCGCTAGCGTATCGGCGTCGTCACCCGGTTTGATCGGCACACGTCCCTGACCAAGGATCGGACCAGAATCGAGCTCACCCGTCACCTCGTGAACACTGCACCCTGCTTCGGTGTCGCCTTCAGACAAGGCGCGTGCGTGTGTGTTTAGCCCTGGATATTTTGGCAGAAGTGAGGGGTGAATGTTGAGACAGTGCCCCAACCATCGCGCGGTAAATTCAGTGGTGAAGATGCGCATGAAGCCCGCAAGGCAGAGAATATCTGCGCGTGCATTTGAAAGTGCTGTCTCAATCGCAACTTCAAATGCTGCCCGGTCTCCTTTGTATGGTCTATGATCGATCACGGCCGTCGGCACGCCAAGCCCGTCCGCGCGGGCAATGCCCGCAGCGCTCGGAACATTGCAGACAACAAGGCAGGGTCGCCCAGGATGATCGCCGGTCATGCTCTCAACAAGGTGCACCATGTTAGAGCCGCCTCCGGAGATCAGGATGGCCACCCGTGTCACAAGAACCGGCCCGTGTAGCGAACGCCACTTCCCTCTACCACGTGGCCAATTTCGAATACCGTTTCGCCGGCAGCGCGCAGACGCTCAGCGACAGCCTCTGCCTCACCCTCGTCGGCAGCCAGCACCATTCCGATCCCGCAATTGAACGTCTTTAGGAGTTCTGGGATCGTTATGCCTCCTTCCGAGCCAAGCCACCGGAAAAGATCGGGTAAATCCCATGCGCCGAGATTCACCTCCGCGCCCAGTTTTTCCGGAAAGATCCTTGGCAAGTTCTCCGTGATCCCGCCGCCAGTGATGTGGGCCAACCCATGGACTCCGCCACCTCTGATGGCTGCAAGCGCGGGGCAGGCATAGAGCCGAGTTGGGGCCAGAAGGACGTCCCCAAGATACGCATCTGCAAACGGTGCCGGAAGATCCCAATCCAGCCCAGATACCTCGACAACGCGCCGGACAAGAGAGTAGCCATTTGAGTGCAGACCGTCCGACGCCAGCCCCAAGAGGACATCGCCCTTTCGGACACCCTGCGGAAGGACAGCACCCCGGTCGACCGCGCCAACAGCAAATCCAGCCAAGTCAAAGTCTCCGGGCGGATACATGCCTGGCATCTCCGCGGTCTCTCCGCCCAAAAGCGCGGTATTGCAGGCCGCGCATGCCCGCGCGACGCCTTCCACCACGCGGGCAGCGATATCGACGGAGAGTTTCCCTGTCGCAAAATAGTCCAAGAAAAACAGTGGCTCTGCGCCTTGGCAGACCAAGTCATTGACGCACATCGCCACCAAGTCCTGGCCGATGCCATCAAGTTGGCCAGTGTCAATCGCGATCCGGAGCTTGGTCCCCACACCGTCGGTCGCGGCAACCAAAACAGGATCACTGTAGCCTGCCGCCTTGAGGTCAAAAAGTCCGCCAAAGCCGCCAATACCCGACATCACGCCCTGGCGATTTGTGGCCTTCGCGGCAGGTTTGATCCGCTCGACAAGCGCGTTCCCGGCGTCGATATCGACCCCAGCCTCTGCATAGGTCAGCCCGTTCCTACGATCACCCATCCGCGCTCCGTGGCCAGTTACGCGCTCTTAGCTTAGGGGGCGGGCCTTGGAAAGCGCTCATCCAATTAGGTGCATATTGCGACTAAATGTGCCTTAAAGTCAGCGTCCAACGGATTGACACATCGCACGTTGCAAGGCCGTTGAAATATGATCCAACCACGGTCGTGTCGGGTTTGGCGTGCCGCCGCCGGAAGATCGGATGGTAACCATCATCTGGGCCAGCTGAGCGATGCTGACAAATGGCCAGGGCACATCGCACTCGGATATGCCAGTTTCGCCGGAGGAGCGCGTAAAGCGTGTGGCCGCTCTGGCCGCCACCGCGCTTTGAGACCACGTCCAATGGCGAAGACGCTGGCGCTTGACCCCCTGGCGTCTGGCCCCTAAGCCGGTGCTCAGGTCGGGCCTGTAGCTCAATTGGTTAGAGCAGAGCGCTCATAACGCTTTGGTTGGGGGTTCGAGTCCCTCCGGGCCTACCAGGTGCCGCCGTCCGGCTCGAAGCGGCTGCTCCCACCCTATCCTAACGTGCGAGCAACAGATCAACCTGAAGCCCGCCCAGATCCGCGCTTTCCCCCAGGCGCAGCATGCCGCCATGCTGGCGGGCGACATCGCGTACGATGGACAGACCGAGACCCACGCCGCCGCCCTTATCTTGGTTGCGAGACGCATCTAGTCTGGCGAACGGCTTCATGGCCTCCTCGCGACGGTGTTCTGGGATACCCGGGCCGTCGTCCTCGACAGAGAACCGTGCCGTGCGTTCGGTCATCGCGACGCTGATCCGGATTCGGGTCCCATGCCGCTTCGCGTTGTTGATGAGGTTCTGCAGCGCCCGCTCAAGCGCCATTGGACGTATGTCCAGGGGGCCCGTAGCCGCAACGGGGCCGAGCTCAATTTTCGCACCCTCAACACGGCCACGCGCAACGAGCTTCGCAACAAGCTGTGCGGGCTCGACGGCCTCCACAGTTTCAGTGGCGTCCACGGAAGCAAAATCGAGAAATGTCGTCAGCATTTCCTGCATTTCGTGGACATCGCGTTCCAGCGCGCGGCGCTCTGTGTCGTCGGGCATCAGCGACAGGGACAACTTCATTCGCGTGAGCGGCGTCCTAAGGTCGTGGCTCACGCCCGATAGCAGGAGTGTCCGCTGCTCGATATGCCGTTCGATCCTCGTGCGCATCTCGAGAAACGCCGACCCAGCCTGACGAACCTCCATGGCGCCTGAAGGTCGGTAGACCAGGTGCTGACCACGGCCAAACGCGGATGCCGCCTCTGCCAGGTGCCGAATTGGCCGCACCTGGTTTCTCAGGAAGAGAAAGGAAATCACAGTTACCACGAAAGCCACAAAAACCATCAAAACCAACAGTTGATGCGGGTTTGAGGCAGACACACGTTCGCGCGGAAACCCGATCGACACCAACCCATGGCGCGTATCAACCGAGAGACGTACCCGGCGCGAGTTACTTTCAAGGTCGACCGCCCGGATCGCGGGAAGTGCCGACCTCAATGTCCGGCTGACAACGGCGCCCGACAGATCGAGGCTCGAGCGGAGATCGCGTATCTGCTCGGCACCCGCGAAGGTGAGGTTTATTCCCAGATCGCGGGCCAGGTCCCGGACCTCGCGCTCCACCGTGTCGATGTCGTTGGCGGTCTCGGCTTCGGCAAGCACGAGGGACAAAGACGGCAAAACCGATCGGGTCATCTGCTCGGTCACGCGCTCATAGAGCCTCTGAATGAAAACGTAGGAGACCACTATTTGGATCGTCAGAATTGGGACGAGCAGGATTAGCGCGGTCCGGCCAAAGAGGGATCGGGGAGCAAGGGTTTTCAGCCAGCCAAGTACCATGTCAAAAGCCTACACATCTCCGCGGGACAAGCGAAAGGACTCAGGATGAACGAGGCGCCCAATCCCGGCGAGGTTCAGGAGATGGCCCCCGGCATCCGGCGGATTCTCGCGCCAAATGCCTCGACGATGACGTATTGGGGGACAAACAGCTATCTGATTGGCGAGAGATCTCTGGCGGTGATCGATCCAGGTCCCGCCGATCCGGCGCATCTCGCTGCTCTTTTGAATGGAGTTGGCGGAGCCCGTGTCGAAGCGATCCTCGTCACCCATGCACATCTCGACCATTCCGCCCTGGCTCGGCTCCTCTCTAATGAAACCGGGGCGCCGGTCTTGGCCTTCGGCCCATATGATGCGGGACGGAGCGCCACCATGGAGCGCTTGGCCAGAAGCGGTCGCGTGAGAGGGGGCGAAGGCGTGGATACGGGGTTTCGCCCTGACGACACCCTGCGGGATGGTGACATGATCGCACTTGCCGATGCGAAGCTTGAGGTCCTTCACACGCCTGGCCATTTCCCGGGGCACTTGTCCTTTTCGTTCGGCGACTCTCTTTTTTCTGGGGACCATGTCATGGGCTGGTCAACAACACTGATCTCTCCTCCCGAGGGAGATGTACGAGCATTTTTCGACACATGTGGGCGCCTCCTTGAACGTGATGAAAAGCGGTACTTTCCGGGTCATGGCCCGCCGGTTGAAATGCCGGAGACCCGCGTGGCTGACCTCGTCGCACACCGAACTGAGAGGGAAATGCAAATCCTAAACGAGCTTGCGAATGGCCCCAAAAGCGCGGACGCGCTCGCTCAACGCATCTACAGTGAAGTTCCCACAGAGCTTCTGCCGGCGGCCTCCCGCAATGTGTTTGCCCATTTGATTGATCTTGCAGATCGAAACGAAGTCGTGGCCGATCCTGAGGTTGGCTGGAATGCTCAATTCTCTGTTCGCTGACACCGCGCGGGGAATTTCAATCGTTCCACTAGACGCGCCATTGACCCCTTGCTATACGCGCATCTCGTGTTCCGGCGTAGCTCAGCGGTAGAGCAGTTGACTGTTAATCAATTGGTCGTAGGTTCGATCCCTACCGCCGGAGCCAACCAAACTGCTGCGTCAGCCAGAACCTGCGAAGACGTGTTCCAGCGTTGCGCGAATGTCCAACATGTCGGCTTCATCGAACGACCATAAGACGCTCGCGGGGCGGCACCGGCGGCTGCAAGACCTTGCCGAGCAATCCCTCCATCTCTGGGGCTTACCAAGAAATGCCCACATCACGCTGATGAACGTCTCGGAAAACGTGACGTATCTTGTGGAGGTGCCAGGTGGCGACAAGGCGGTCCTTCGGATCCACCGAGAGGGGTATCACACCCGAAGGGCAATTGAATGCGAGTTGGCATGGCTCGACGCGCTTCAGACAGACGCCAAGTTGGCGACCCCGCAGTGTATCTCCGGTGTGGACGGCAATGCGATCCAAGAGCTCCATGCTAAAGACCTGCCACGACCTCGCTACCTGGTGCTCTTTGAGTTTTTGGACGGTCGAGCACCAGACGAAACGGGTGATCTCGCGCCAAGGTTTGAGGCTCTCGGAGAAATCGCGGCGCGGTGCCACGATCATGTAATGACCTGGAAGAAGCCTTCTCCTTTTGAGCGGCCAAGCTGGAACATCGAAGCCGTATTTGGAGAAAAAGCTCTATGGGGAAACTGGCGCGCGGCTCCCGGGGTTACTCCTGACATTTCCCGCGTCTTAGAGCGCGTTGAAGTGGCGGTTCGAGAACACCTCGCGGTATATGGCAATGCACCGACGCGATACAACTTAATCCATGCCGACATGCGCCTTGCCAATCTTCTGATCAGAAATGAGAGCACGCGTCTTATTGATTTTGATGATTGTGGGCATGGCTGGCTCATGTACGACTTTGCCGCGGCGATTAGCTTCATCGAGGATGATCACAGGGTCCCGGAGCTAAAGGCTGCCGGGCTCAAGGGGTACAGGCGCCGGAGGGCGCTAGAACCTGCCGACGAGGCTGAAATTGACACGATGATCATGCTTCGCCGGATGGCTCTTCTGGCTTGGGTCGGCAGCCACTACGATGCACCAGAAGCACAGGCCATGGCGCCAACGTTCGCGGAGGTGAGTGCGCGCTTGGGGTCCGATTGGCTTCAGAGCGTCACGTCCTAGCGCGTGAGAGCTTGGTCGCAGACAACGCCCAGATCACCAATCGTTTCTCAAATGTGAACAGTCTGTTCGAAGACAGTAAACCACGAATCGTGCATGCTTTTGGTGGTAGGTTCGCGGTTTGCGGAGGGGCGCCGCGAAAACGCGCCATAATCGGCGCTCCTTGGCCCAGAAAAGACCAAGCTACTGTGTCCCCTTCGACATTATGCGGCGCTGAGTTCGTGTCGATTGTCCATGGCACAGCGTCGTTTTGGTTCCGCGTTTTGTAAGGGACCGGAAAGGAGACGTCATGGACGAGGACGAGTTGCAGGGTGTCGATCAGCCACAGAACGATCAGCCGAAAAGTGACCTGGCGAACGAGCCGGACAGCGAGCAACCGAAGAAATATACGTTTGACGACTGGGCGCTGATCTAGCCCCTCGGTCAAACACACTTTAGGATCGCCGGGCCATGTCCACCCCGGTCTCGTCGATCCGCAATATTGGTCCTGCCATGGAGGCAGCCTTCGCGCGCGCAGGGATCGCGAGCGCAGAGGTACTTCGTGAGCTTGGCACCGACGCGGCCTACGGGCGGCTCCTTAGGAGCGGTCATAGGCCGCATTTCATTGGATACTATGTCATCGAGATGGGCCTCCAAGGTCGTCCTTGGAATGATTGCAAGGGCAAGGAAAAGGCAGCCCTGCGCGTCAGGTTCGATGCGCTTGTTGCGAAGCACCATGATCCGCACGCGTCGGAGCTAGAGCGCATTCTTGATGTGATCGGCGTGCGTGAGCGGGACTGACACGAGCTGAAGGAAGCAGAAGGAACACCCATGTCCCTAGTATTTATGTGTTTTCTAGGAATCCCTAGAGTTGGTAGAGATCGCTGAACTTGGCCTCAAGATAGGTTAGCAGCGGCCTTGTGCTCGGCGCCTCGCCGGTTGCCTCGGCGATCGTTTCTTGCGGGCTTCTAAGTCCGCCGTGCCGCTGAAGAACATCACGCAGCCAGTCCGTTGCCGGAGCTAGATTGCCGATGCCGAGCTCGTCGTCGAGATCAGGAAGTGCGCGCCGCATCGCGGCTTCCAGACAGCCCGCATAGACATTGCCAAGCGTGTAAGTCGGAAAATACCCAAAAAGCCCCGCCGACCAGTGGACATCTTGCAAGACCCCATTCGAGGGTTGGTCCACCGCAACTCCGAAGTCAGCCTCGAACCGCGTGTTCCAAGCGTCGGGCAAGTCCTCAACCGCGAGGTCGCTCCCTATGAGCGCACGCTCCAAGTCGAAGCGCATCATGATGTGAAGATTGTAATGTACCTCGTCGGCCTCGGTCCGAATGTAGCCCGGGAACACACGGTTCACGGAACGATAAAAGGTGAGGGGATCGTCTATGCCGAATTCGCCGAACACAGAGCGCATTCGATGGAAGAGAAACTCGGTGAAGGCTTTCGAACGGCCAAGCTGGTTTTCGTAGATCCGGCTCTGGCTTTCGTGCACTCCCATCGACGCTCCACGTCCGATCGACGTTAGGAAATACGCTTGATCGACCCCTTGTTCGTAGGTGGCGTGACCAACCTCGTGGATCGTCGAATAGAAACAATTGAACGGATCATTCGGAACCGTCCGCGTCGTGATCCTTACATCAAGCCCCGAGCCAGATGAGAAGGGGTGCACCGCCTTGTCTATCCGACCATGGGCCAAATCATAGCCAAAGATCCTTGCCAATTCACTTGAAAGCGCAAGCTGACCGGCTTCGGGAAAAACGTGATCGAGCGCGGGAACACTGACTTCCGAGCCAAGGATCCGATCCAGGAGTGCCACAAGGCCTTCCCGCAGCGTGTGAAACAAGGCGGAAATCTCAGATGCCGTTGTGCCAGGCTCGTAGTCGTCAAGAAGCGCGTCATAAAGATCACTGCCACCGGCCGCGAGGGCCGATGCCTCCTCGCGACGAAGTTTCACGATTTCCGAAAGCGTTGGCGCGAAGGCGGCCCAGTCTTCCGAGGCACGCGCCTCGGCCCATACACCATGTGCGCGGCTCGTAACCCTGGCAATCTCGGCTGCAAGACGGGCCGGAACTTTGGTGTTGCGGTCGTAACTTCGTCGGATCTCTCGCAATTGGGCGAGCCCGGCCGCATCCGGCGCCTCGGCTACCGAGAGCCAATCCCCTATCTTCGGGTCAGTTCTCCGGGCATGCAGCACCGCTTCCATTGCCGCAAGTTCTTCGGCGCGCTGTTCGCCCGCGCCCTTCGGCATCATCGTCTCTTGGTCCCAGGAGAGCCGCCCAGCAACTTCGCCCAGGGCCTCGGTCTCACGCTGGAACAACATCAGATCATCAAAGGCGGACAACGATCTAACTCCCAAGAGATTGAATTTTCGGGTATTGGGCCAGGAACCGTCCGCGGATGATCAGCACCCAAACCACGATAGCCCCGATCTGGTGAGTAATCGCCACGTGGACTTGCGCCATGTAGAGCACCGTCATCACGCCAAGGAGCATCTGAAGGATCAGAGCAGCCAAGATCGCGTTATACGCAAAGCGGGTCCGACCATGGGGTGAGCGTCGTCCCCTGAACCAGACCACGATGCCAAAAGCGAACAGCAAATAGCCCGACATGCGGTGCACAAACTGCACCAGGCCCGCATCCTCAAAGAAATTCCGCCAGAGCGGCGACAGTTGGAACGGCTCAGGCGGGAAGAATGCATCACCCATCAGCGGCCATGTCGGAAAAGCGCGCCCAGCATCGATCCCTGCCACCAGGGCACCCAGGAGGATTTGTAGGAACGACAAATGCAGCAGACCCGTGGTCACCGAGAAGAGCTTTGGCTCACGGGACCTGCGCGCTTGCAGAAGTGCGCTGTCACTTTCACCCAAGAGCAGCACATACCACGTCATGAGTCCAAGGATCGCGAAGGCGAGGCCCAGGTGCACCGCGAGTCTGTAAGATGCCACGTCCGTCATTCCTTCGGCGAGGCCGGAGGCGACCATCCACCAGCCGATCGCTCCTTGCAGGCCCCCGAGCGCCCCAAGGATCAAGAGGCGTCCAGTCCAACCTGGTGGGATCTTCCTGGTGAGCAGGAACCCAATAAAGCCGACCGCCCACACCAGTCCAATCACCCGTCCAAGTTGGCGATGCCCCCATTCCCACCAGTAGATTGTCTTGAATTCCGAAAGCGTCATGCCCTGGTTCTGTAGTTGATACTCGGGGATCGTCTTGTAAGCCTCGAACTCAGCGTCCCAGCCTTCGGGCGAGAGGGGGGGCAGCGCACCGGTTACCGGTGCCCACTCGGTGATGGACAGGCCCGAATCCGTCAACCGGGTGAGCCCACCGATGACGATCATCAAGGCAACGAGAGCAAAGAGGAGCATGAGCCATGCCCTGACCGCCCCTCGCGCTCCGCGTCGCGTCGCGTCGATCATGCCGCCCTTGGGCCTCGCTGGCACGGTCGCCTCGGCCCCCACATCCTCGAAAATACTACGCTTTTTGCTCATGCGTCATCCCGCTCCGTCTTGAGGGAGCTAGGCGCGGTGTCCTGCGCCTTCCAGCGGACCATCTGCCGCATCATTCCATGGAAGATCTGCACATCGGCGCGTGTCAAAGGCATGCGGCTCCAGAGATTTCGAAGTGTGATTTTCATCCCAGGCGCCTTTGCCTCTGGAAAGAAGAAGCCAGCTTCCGCCAACCGGTCCTCGTAGTGACGCGCAAGGTGGTCAACCTCCTCGCCCGACGCCCATTCTGTACCAGCCATCTCAACTTTGTGGCCAACGCGTCCTTCGGTGGCACGGCGCCATTCATACGCCAAGAGGAACACGCACTGTGCAAGGTTCAACGACGGAAAGTCAGGATTGACAGGGGCGCTGACGATCGCGTTGACCCTTGCGATATCATCGTTCTCGAGCCCCGCGCGTTCGGGTCCGAACAATACCCCAACCCGCTCGCCCGCCTCGCTGCGCCGAACCGCTTCGGCCATCGCGGCTTCGGGCGTATAGACAGGCTTGGTCAGGTCACGTGTTCGGGCAGTCGTGCCGAACGTAAAGGTCATATCGGAGAGTGCGGCCTGCGGGGTCGCAAAGACCTCCGCACCGTCGAGTACACGTCCCGCGCCCGAGGCCAAAGCTACGGCCTTTGGGTTGGGCCAACCATCGCGCGGAGCCACGAGCCTCATCCGCGAGAGCCCAAAATTCCACATCGCCCGCGCGGCGGCTCCGATGTTCTCACCCATTTGAGGGTGCACAAGGACGAAGGCGGGCTCGGACATCGGGTCTCTGTGTTGGCGGCTGCTGCGTGCTATCGTCCATGAGCGAGGAGGCGTGGCCAATCTCGCCAATCCTCATTATAGCGTATCGACGTCTCGCGCCAAGGAGCCCCAAGATGGCCAATACGGACCATCCACAAGTCTATATCGTTACACCCCCAGATCCGGAATTATCCATTTTTCCAAGCCGCCTGGACGACGTTCTTGATTCTCATGAGATTGCCTGTGTCAGGCTAGCGATGGCCAGCCGCGATACCGACCGAATTGCTCGTGCGGCGGATGCAATCCGCGAAGTCTGCCACAGCGCGGATGTCGCCGTGGTCATTGAAGATCATGTCGCGCTGGCGCAGCGATTGGGACTGGATGGCGTCCATCTGACAGATGGTGCCCGATCTGTTCGCAAGGCGCGTACTGCCTTGGGTCGCGATGCAATCGTCGGAGCGTTCTGCCGCGCATCGCGACATGACGGAATGACGGCAGGTGAAGCAGGCGCGGACTACGTGAGCTACGGCCCGGTCACGGACGAAGGTCTGGGCGATGGAACGTTGGCCGACCACGCTCTTTTTGCTTGGTGGTCGGAAATGATCGAGCTTCCGGTGGTGGCCGAAGGGGCCTTGAGCGAACAGGCTGTCCGGTCCCTCGCCCCGGTCACGGACTTCTTCGCGATTGGGGAGGAAATCTGGCGCGAAGACGATGCAGCTCAGGCGCTTGCGACACTGAAAGGGGCAATGGCGTAAAGGGGCGTCTGCCCTAGCTCTGAAGCTCGGCTTGTGATGGGAACACGCTTCGAACGATTCCTTCGCAGACCTCCGCAAGAGCTTTTCTGTCGTGGAATTCGCTTGCCTTGAGCGGCGCATGATAGTGTACGGTCACAGAGCCGTGCTTCCGGGCGGCCAAGAGTTTCAACAGATGCGGCCCAAAGGCCATATCCCCCCACCAGCCGTAGAACCTTCTGTCTCCGCCTTGGGGCGCGGAATAGATGACGGTTACGGGCTGAACCCAATTGGTCTCTCGCAATCCCTCGCTCAGAAATGCGGCAAAGAGCGTCGATTTAAAGGGAAGTACGCGTAAGCTGTCCGATGACGTGCCTTCTGGGAAGAACAGTAATTTGTTTCCAGCCAAAAGGCGCGCCTCGAACAGCGCGCGTTGGTCCCTCGCTCCCTGGGCCTTCCGGGCAATGAAGAGCGTGCCGGTGGCCCGCGCCAGCCAGCCGATTCCAGGCCATTGGGCGACCTCCTCTTTGGAGACAAAGTAGACCCGTGCCCCGGCGTTCAGGACGAAGATGTCAAGCCAGGAGCCATGGTTGGCGACCATTCCTCCGCGCAGCCGCATGGGCGTGCCGTGGCGGGTGACAGACAGCCCAATGATCGCAAGCGCGGCCTTGCAGACACCTTGAACCAGGATGGGCGTCCAGGGACGGTCGAGCCCAAAGAGCGGCTTTTCCAGTACGCGCACTATCAAAAGGCACGCGAGACCCGTGAACAAGACCATCGACAAGAGTGGCAAACGGCACGCTATTCGCACCCAACCCAGAAGATCCAGTTTCCTGTGCGGCGGCGGCGGCGCGCCCGTCCACGTGACGCTCACACCAATTGGCTCGCATAGCGCCGGCGCGGTCCATCCGCAATTGTGACCGTGTCCATGACCAAGCACACATCGATTGTATTGAAGACGCGGTCGATATAGGCGCCTTCTCCGACCATACCGCCAAGCTTGAGATAGGCCTTTATCAAGGCCGGCGTTGCCCGCATGGCAGCCACTCTGTCGATTCTCTCTCTGGGCAGCAGGTTCATCGCTTGATAGCCGTCGCCGCGCGCACGGACGCGCAACGCCTCGGGGGCAAGAAAGCGGTGGTGAAGATGGGAGAGTGCTCCCGCCACCGGGCTTGGATCCACTCCGTGAAAGCTTGCGACTCCGAACATCACCTCGATCCCCCGGTCGGAGATATAGTCGCCGAGTCCCTGCCAAAGTCGGAGCATCGCGGCGCCACCGCGGTACTTGGGATGCAGACATGATCGTCCAAGCTCCAAAAGCCTGCGGCCCGAGCCGCGCAGCCTTGACAGATCGTATTCTCCCTCAGTGTAAAATCCACCAGCCCGATCAGCAGCTTCCTCGGTGATGAGACGGTAGACACCCACCACCTGGCCGCCCTCACGTCGATCCTCCAATAACAGGTGATCGGCGACGGAATCGAAGCGGTCACGTTCAAGCCTAAGGTCATGATCCACCAGGTCACCGGAGGCCCCTAGCTCCTCAACAAACACCTCGTAGCGTAGACGCTGCGCGGCGATCACATCCTCCGGCGTCGCGGCGAACCGGACGGAAAGGGGGAGGTCAGAGAGAAGCATGGGGATCAAGAATTGGTGTTTGAAGGTTGGCGGGTTCTATTCTCCGCAACGCTGAGGTGCAACAGCTTCGCCAAATTCGGGCAATCGAGTAAAACACACAACTTCCGGTTGACTGGATCTTGAACTACGATAACGTCAAACGCGGCAAGAGCAAAAAACGAGCAGTGTTCTACACATCAAAGGCCATGATCAAGTTCACCCGCAACGCGTCGATCACAACCTTTCCGCGATGTTCGAAGTTCACTGTTACCTTGCCAGCAACGTTTGATTGCACTTGGCCGAGGCCCCAATCGGCCTCGGTCGGATGCCGCACAATCATACCGGGTTCAAGGAATTCAGCCATGCCTGACGTGCCTGATGTGTTCTCTTTCATCAACCGTAGCTCTCAATGACGACGCGAGATCTAAACGCCCTGCTGGGCTCGCGTATCTGCCACGACCTTATCAGCCCCTTGGGCGCGATCGGCAATGGAATTGAGCTGTTGACACTTTCTGGTATCAACGCGGCTCCCGAGATCGCTCTGATTTCTGAGAGCGTGGAAAACGCCAGCGTGAGAATCCGTTTCTTTCGGATTGCGTTTGGCGCCGCCAGTGCGACAGAAATGATCGGCGCGCAGGAGTGTAAGGCGCTTATGGCTGACCTCTCCAGAGGCGGACGGCTAAACTACCGCTGGCTGGCGTCCTCAGACATGCCTCGGCGCGAGGTCAAGCTGGCTTACCTGCTGCTGCTTTGTCTTGAAACGGCGTTACCGTACGGCGGTGAAGTTACCGTGGCCCATCAAGATGACCGTTGGTCCATAAACAGCAGGGCCGACAGGATGAGAATTGAATCGGATCTCTGGGCGCTCCTCGTCGATCCATCCGCCAACACGGATGTGACAGCGGCTAACGTACACTTTGCGCTCGTTGGACCGGCGGCGAGCTTGGCGGGAAGTCGCGTCTCCTGCGATCTGAGCGAGGGAGAGATCAAGATCGGCTTCTAGACCGTGACGTTTTCGCCCGCTCTTTTGCTGTTAAAGCAGATCAGCTTCGCACTGTCCCTGCCCCCTCTACGAGATACTTGAAGGAGGTAAGTTGCGCTGCACCAACCGGGCCCCGTGCGTGCATTTTTCCCGTTGCGATACCAATCTCCGCGCCCATGCCAAATTCCCCCCCATCGGCAAATTGCGTGGACGCATTCCGCATAAGGATGGCGCTATCGAGTTCCGCGAAGAACCGGGCCGCCACTGCATCATCTTCGGTGACAATCGCGTCGGTATGGCTCGATCCGTACGCTCTAATATGAGCCATCGCTTCCTCCAACGACCCCACGGCTTTCGCCGCGATTTTCATGTCGAGATATTCGCGCCCCCAGTCCTCTTCCGAGGCGCTCACCGTGCCGTCTATTCTTGACAGAACCGCGTCCGCGCGCACTTCGACCCCAGCGTCGATCAGCGCGCGAATGACACCTTGCCCAACGGTGTCGACGAGGCTTTCGTGGATCAACAAACACTCTGCCGCACCACAGATTCCAGTGCGTCGCGTCTTGGCATTCAGAACCACCTTTAGCGCCTTCTCCGGGTCGGCTGCCGCGTCGAGATAGACATGGACGATACCTTCGAGGTGAGCAAACACCGGAACCCGGGCTTCGTTTTGAACAAGCCCCACCAGCCCTTTGCCTCCCCGAGGGACAATCACGTCGATCGCGTCGGTCATGGTGAGCATTGTACTTACCGCTGCGCGGTCTCGCGTGGGTACCCGCTGAATTGCAGCCTCGGGAAGGCCAGCCGCCGCCAAGCCATCCAGTAGGCATGCGTGGATTGCACGCGTGGAGTGAAAACTCTCGGAGCCACCCCGTAGGATCACGGCATTACCCGACTTTAGACAGAGCGCACCGGCATCCGCCGTCACATTGGGGCGACTCTCATAGATGACGCCCACGACACCAAGCGGCGTTCGGACCCGGCGAATATGCAATCCCGACGGCATATCCCACTCGGCAATCACTTCGCCGACCGGGTCGGGTTGATCCGCAACCGTCCGCAGCCCAGCCGCCATTGCCTCAATGCGCGGATCGGTCAGCTTCAGCCGATCAAGCATGGCGCCTGAAAGCGACTTTTCGGCTCCAAATTCCATGTCCTGGGCGTTGGCGTCCTTGATCTCAACCATTCGGTCGATCACGGATTCCGCCGCTGAAAGGAGGGCCCTACGCTTCACCTCCGCCGTGGCACTGGCAAGCGTGGACGCGGCGGCGCGTGCCGCGAGACCGATGTCGGCCATCAGCGTGGAAACGTCTGTCATCTCGTTCATGTGGCCTCCTTGCGGGTTTGGTCGGACAACACAATCCGTCAATCAAAGCGAACCCTAACCGGCGCGCCGCGACATCCTATGCGAAACACGCATGCCGTTCGCTCATTAGCAAAAAGATGGAATAGGTGGCATGCCACTTCTTTTGCTTTGCGATACCTGTTTCCGCGGCGTCTAACGTGAAGCTACCCATCACATCACCATGTCGTCCCGGTGAATCAGTGCTGCGCGGCCAGGGTATCCCAGCACCCCTTCGATCTCTCCGGTTTTGCGGCCGGCAATCGCCCGAGCTTCGTCCCCGGTATACCGCGCGAGCCCAATGCCCAGGCGGTCCTTCGCCGGCCCCACGATAGCCACCGGATCCCCGCGCCCGAAACTGCCAACCACATCGCGAACGCCCGCCGGCAGCAGCGACTTTCCTCGGCCAAGGGCCAACGCTGCGCCCGCATCGACGGCGATCTCGCCCCTGGGCTTCATGGCTGCGATCCAACGCTTGCGCGCGGCTTGCGGGTCTGTCTCGGGAAGAAACCATGTCGCAGACGACCCCTTCTCAAGGGCAAAAAGCGGTCTATCGACCGAACCTTCGCAGATTGCCATGGCGGCCCCGCCTGCTGTAGCGGTTTTGGCTGCGAGCATTTTGGTTTTCATACCGCCCCGCGAGAGCCCGGTACCTGCATCCCCCGCCATTGCCTCAATCTGAGGCGTGATCTGCTCAACCACCTCGAGACGCTCAGCGCTAGGGTCGCGCTTTGGGTCAGCTGTGTAGAGACCATCCACATCCGACAGCAACACGAGGCAGTCCGCGGCGATCGTGACCGCGATCTGCGCGGCCAGTCGGTCATTGTCTCCGAAGCGTATTTCGTCGGTGGCGATGGTGTCATTCTCGTTGACGATCGGGATCGTCCCCATACCGATCAGCGTCTGGAGCGTGGCCCGCGCGTTCAAATAACGACGGCGATTGCTGGAATCCTCAAGCGTCAAGAGCACCTGGGCCGTGGTGAGCCCATGGGGCGCGAGGGCCTCTTCATAGGCGCGTGCAAGCCGGATCTGCCCTACTGCCGCGGCGGCTTGAGATTGCTCGAGTGGCAACGGATCCGAGCCAAGATCCAACGCACCACGCCCGAGCGCGATTGATCCCGAAGAAACCAAAACAACCTGGATGCCCGCGCCCGCGAGCCAGGCCACGTCTTCGGCAAGCCCCCTCAGCCAGTTCGCCCGAAGCCTGCCATCCTCGACAAGGAGCGCGGACCCAATCTTGACAACTAGCCTTTTGGACGCGGTCAGGGACGCCACGGCGCCGTCTCCTCAAGCGCGTCTGCCGCTGCGGCTCGCTCTGCCTCGATCCGCGATCGGAGTGCGCGCAACACCTCCGGCACGCCGTCGCGGCTCACTCCAGACATCGGCAAAACCGGTCCGGCAACGGTCTCGAGCGCGGAGAGACGCTCTTGGCGCAAGGTGTCATCTAGCGCATCCACCTTATTCAGCGCCGTCACGCGCGGTTTTTGAGCGAGCATCCCGCCGTAAGCGTCGAGTTCCGCAATGATTGTTTGCCAGTCACCCGCCACATCATCGGACGTCCCATCAACGAGATGGAGAAGCACTGCGCAACGTTCCACGTGGCCCAAGAAACGATCGCCGATACCCCGGCCTTCATGGGCGCCCTCGATAAGACCTGGAATGTCGGCGATCACGAATTCTGCATCATCTACTCCGACAACGCCGAGGTTCGGATGGAGTGTCGTAAAGGGATACTCTGCGATCTTGGGACGCGCATTGGAGGTGGCGGCCAAAAACGTCGACTTCCCCGCATTGGGGAGCCCTAAAAGGCCCGCATCGGCTATGAGCTTTAGGCGAAGCCAGATTGTGCGGGTCGCGCCGGGTTGGCCAGGGTTGGACCGCCGCGGTGCCTGATTGGTCGACGTTTTGAAGTGAAGGTTCCCAAATCCACCATTGCCACCCTTGGCCAGAAGAACCCGCTCGCCCACCTCGGTCAGATCAGCGAGCACAGTCTCTTCATCCCCCTCCAAGATCTCGGTGCCGACAGGGACTTTGAGCGTGATATCCGCGCCTGATGCCCCAGTGCGCTGGCGCCCCTCACCAGGGCGGCCATCCTTTGCGAAGAAGTGCTGCTGATAACGGAAGTCAATCAGCGTGTTGAGCCCTGTCACGGCCTCGGCCCAGACATCACCACCCCGGCCACCATCCCCGCCATCGGGGCCGCCATATTCGATGTACTTTTCGCGCCGAAAGGAGATGCATCCATTTCCGCCCGAGCCAGACCGGATCTCGACACGCGCAAGATCGAGAAACTTCATTTGCCCAACCTCAAACGATCCCGGCTGAGGCGATAAAGGACATTTGGCGCGCGCTCAACCCGCGCCTTCGATGCGCCAAGCCCTGTTCCGAACTGCTCAAAGCCAAGTTTGCGCAGAACCGCCCCCGAAGCCGGATTATCGGTGAAATGGTCCGCCTCGATGTGGTCCACTGTTGGGAACCGTTCAAAGGCATCGGCGACGAGCGCACCAGCGGCTTCAGTCGCAAGGCCCCTGCCCCAATAGCGACGGTCCACCATGATTGCGAGAGAGCGATCCGGGCCAAGTCCGACCGCACCGATTAGCGCGCCGTCGTCAAGAGCCATGCCGAGCCGGTAGCCTGGACGCCCGCGAAAGGCCCCAGTGGTGATCCAGTGGCGAACGGCAGTCTCGGGCCAAGGCGCCGTAAGATGAGTCATCATACGTGCGACCTCGGGCACACCGCCAATCTGACTGAGCCGCGGCCAGTCTCGCGGCGTTAGTGTACGAAGCAAGAGTCGGGGTGTCTTGATCAAGATCTCGCGCCGCGCGCGCCAACGCTCACGGCTAAGGGTCATTGCCCGGCTCTCAATAGTCTGTGCAAGCGCGAGGGATTTGACAGGACGCTCACCTGTGTACTGAAAGCCGAGCTTTAGAAGCACACGCGCAGATCGGTCGTTGCCTGGGAAGTGATTTGATTCCAGACCTTCCTCGGGAGTGTCTTGAAAATGCACGTCAACCGCGGCATCGGCCATCTCGGTCGCATACCCCTGCCCCCAGGCGGACCGTGCCAGCCAATAGCCAAGCTCACGATCGATCGCAACGCCGCCCGCGATCCCTTCGGCGTCGCGAACAAACCAAACCCGGCCCTCCTGCTCAACATTCGCCTCGATAAAGGCTCTCGCGTCGTCGGGTCCATATGGATAGGGCACGCGGCCAAGCCAGCGCGCCACATCGTAATTTCCGATCGCCTGTGCCACCTCTGCAGGGTCGGCCTCGGTCACCGGGATGAGGTGTAGGCGCGGCGTCGTGATATGCGCGAAGTCCGACGCCGCCATAAGCCTAACGCGTGCTCAGGACATAGGTCCAGGTTGCCACGGCGGCATTCCGCGCCACCGAAAAGGTTTCGGCGTCCCCTATATACTGAAATCCGGCATTGGTTAGCACGCGCGCCGATGCCGGGTTGTCCTGAAAGACCGATGCAAAGAGCGCATGCGCCTGGTGCGGGTTGGCCGCAATCATCGCTCGAACTGCCTCGGAGGCGAGACCGGTATTCCAGAACGCGGGGGCGATCCAGTAAGCGATTTCCGAGTGGCCCCTGTCCATGCGCTTGAGCGAGATCGCCCCGAGGACCGCCTCACCTTCGTCCTTGGAACCATCGATCACCCAGAGGTCCTCGGCGCGGTCATCCGCCATTGCGCGTTCGATTGCGGCTTCGGTCGCCCCCGGCGGGAGAGGATGCGGAATTTGGCCGGTGTTCCAAGCCACACGGGCGTCTCCAGTGTAGAGCGACAAAAGCCCAGCATCCGCGCGGCGAACGGGGCGAAGGGTAAAACGCTCCGCCTCGACGGTGGGCTGATTTACAATGGGTTCCAGTCTCATGGCCCTCTCCTCCTCCGAGAAGACTTCGGGTTCAAAGGAAAGAATGGTTTTGTCCAGACAGGTTCCCCAAGCACTGACTTGAATCCATTCCCACATCTCTTTTTGTGATGACGGGCCCGCAACGTGGCGACGCCATCACTCGCCCTCGTGCCGAAAACCGAAGGGGGACCGGCTGTTTCGCCGATCCCCCTTTTTCGTGCATTCCGGGGTTTTCGGCTACTCTGCTGCCTCCTGGGTTGGGCGTACTGAAATAAACGTGCGCCCCTTTAGACCCTTGTGGAACGTCACGGCTCCTTCGGAGGTGGCAAAAATTGTGTGGTCTTTGCCCATGCCCACTCCGGTGCCCGGCCAGAACTTTGTCCCGCGCTGGCGGACGATGATGTTACCAGGTAGTGCGGACTGTCCGCCGAACAGTTTAACCCCAAGGCGGCGTCCCGCGCTATCTCGCCCGTTGCGGCTCGAGCCACCAGCTTTCTTGTGTGCCATGGTCCGTTACTCCTGTTCAGCCGCGAGGGCCTTGGCTTGTTCAACCCAGTTCTCGCGCTCGATACGACCTTTAAAGCTCAGCTTCTCATCGAATTCTGCGATCTCCGCCTCACCCCAGGCAGCAATCTGAGCAAACGACGTCACTCCGGCCGCGTGGAGTTTTTTCTCGAGCGCCGGACCGACGCCAGAGAGCTGCTTGAGATCATCTCCCCCAACCTCAGGCTGCGGCGCAGTCGCCGCGACGGGCTCCGCTTCTGGCACTTCCTCTTGTTTCGGCGCCGAACTCGGCTTGGCCTTTTTGGCGGGGGGTGCGGTCGCTACGGAGAGATCCGACGTTGGAACGGACCCAGCCCCAAGTGCAGCCATTACACCGCTTTTTCCCGCCCCTTTCTCAAGGATTTCGGTGACGCGCACCAACGTTAGGTGCTGACGGTGGCCCTTGCGTCGCTGCGACGAGTGCTTTCGCCTGCGCTTCACGTAGTGGATGACCTTGTCACCTTTGATTTGGTCAATCACTTCAGCCTGAACGCCCGCATCAGCAACCAGTGGCGTCCCGACAGTGGCTCCCACCATGAGAACCTCGTTGAACTGAACCGTGTCACCTGCGGACGCTGCCAGTTTTTCGACCCGCAAAACATCGCCGGAGGCGACCCGGTACTGCTTGCCACCGGTCTTAAGGACCGCAAACATCTCAATTCTTCCTTCTCGTAGTCGCGCCCTATGGCCACCGCTCGGTGTTTCGGCTTGCGCCGCCTCGGACTGCGCACCCTTTTTTGGGCGATTATCCTAGTGGATCGCGTTGTGTAAGCTGACCCATCGCGAGGTCGCGCTTATCGGCGAGCGCAATCGCGAAGTCAAGCACTGTTGGCGCCTTGAACGATCCGTCAGATATCCTCGCCACTCATGAACCCCGCTGCGGCGACCCCAAGTGCACGGCTGATATCAATGTACATGGCATCAAACCCCGCGAATAGCGCACTGTTCAATACCTGACCTTCCCGCGTCTCGCTAATGGCGATATATGCCTCGACATCTGCATCAGGTGCGGGTTGGAACGCCATCGCGAGATAGGCATGAACCCAAAGATCCGTCTCCTCGCGAATGTCATTTTCTTGCGCCCACACATCAGCGAGGACATCGCTCTCGGTAAGCGCGCCATCAAACGCTCCGCCTTCGATCATTCCCATGTAGAACGCGAAGTTTGCGTTCATTGCACCCATGACATTTGACTCAATCAGGTCGTTAACGTCGACAAAGCGCGCGATCAGATCAAGCTCGGGGCTGGCTTCCGCCCGCAGATCCTTGAGCCTTGCCTCCGCGGCATCCTCGATTTCCGGGTCCAGAAGAGCTTCACGGGCACTTACTTCAAACGCGATAAGATCCTGTCCTTGTTGCGATGTGAAGAACGCCAGAAGCCCGCCAATGTCAGTATCCGACAGGTTGTCTTCAAGGGCGTTCAGCACCGTGAGGCGCATTCGGTCCTCATTATAGATAGCGTCAACGGCCATGTCCCAACCAAGACCGCCACCACCTGCGAACAGCTCTTCTTGCATTTCTCGGCCGTAATTCAATCCCTCGGCGCGCATCACAGAAATAACGTCGTCGAGACCGAGCGCTTCGGCGAGCCTTCCAATGTCTTCGCTCGAGCCGGACCACGCTGGCAGCGAAGCAATACAGCACGCAACGGCGACACACGGGCGAAACATGGTTAGGCTCCTCTGCTCCCTTGCACCGCAGACCTAATGCCGCGAGAGCCGGTTTC
>JBCCKB010000004.1:0-26216 GCA_039027595.1 Pseudomonadota bacterium
AACCCATCAATCACCATGCTGGCAAACGGGCCCGTGCCAAGCGAGCCACCATATGCCACGATCATTCCAGCGCGCCGTGCAGCCACCATGGCATTGAAGCCTCCTCCCGGCGCGAGATCGAAGCCATTCACAATAGCCTCCTCACCGGCGCTCGGCACCGCCTCGACCTGGTAGAGCAAGTCCACTACGACGCCAGACATCTGAAGAAGCCCGCCCGTCATATGGCTCTTTCCTCGGCAAGGTGACGCCGGGAAACCACGGTTCCCCGAAGCTCAAGAAGCGACCTCGCCGTGGTGTCGATACTGAGTGAATTTGCTTCAAACAGCGCGGTCACGGCCTCTTGTGGGAAGGCCGAAAGTCCGCTGCATGCTCCCGCCATGGCGCAGGCGATTGCGCCGATTGTATCAGTATCGTCTCCGATATTGGCCGCGATCAGCCCGGATTTCCAAGGATCAGCGCCGGCTAGGCGCACAACGCCGAAGGCTGCTGGGACGGAGTGGTGCGACGCCACCGTTGTCCCGATTTCTCGCGCGAGGGTTTCCTCGGAGACGTTCGCGTCCGCAATTCTAACAGCTTGGGAAACAAGCTCGCCTATGTCATGCGCCGCAATTGTGTGGCCACGACGTTGTCCTTCGGCCGCCGCCGCGATGGCCACGGCAAGTGCCGCGTCGAAGTCCATGCCTTCAAGGCCAGAGCTGATCATCGCCGCAACCGCCGAGGCTGCCGCGATGGCGTCACCGGTATTGTGCGTAAGGCGGCATGCGTCCTCCACGCGGTCGATAAGCGGCAGCAGGGGCGTGCTTGGCGTTGCAATGCCCACGGGTGCAATCCGCATGGCCGCGCCGTTTGTTGTGCCCGCTCGCCCCGTCTCAGTTGCGGGTGTTCCCGACAACAGATCTTCGAGAGCGGCCTTCGAGGACGGCCCGAGAAGGTCTCTCAGACCCCGCGCCTGCACATCGCTTTCCCAGTCGAGCAAGTCACGCGCCCAGCTGTCGTTGTCAATCTCACCTTGGCCCGACACAAGGCGCGCCGCCAACAGCAGTGTCTGCTCGGTGTCATCCGTCACTTGCGCTGCATTCAACCCATGGGAAACAGGGTGATCGTCAATGGGTGCGACAAACCCGGCAATCCGACCATAATGCGCTCTTATCTCCGCACGGGTCAGGGTTTGTGACGGCATGCCCAGGGCATCACCAAGCGCAACCCCTGCCAGAGCGCCGCAGGCGCGATCAAACATATCCGCGCTGCGGCCCATTCAAAACTCCATGTGAAGGCCGAAGAGTTCGGGGTCGAGAAGGCTTTCCACAACTTCAACCACCTCCCCATTTCGAGACCTTGTCATGCGCTTCAAACGAAGCATTGGCCCAGCGGATGACCTCTGCATGAGCTTCGCGTCGGTATCGGACAGACGCGGCAGCACGCTTGCCCACTCATCGCCGCTCGCTACGGTCAGATCGTGTTGCCTCAGCGTTTTGCTAAGTGATCCGTCGGCGAGGCCGTACTGCAAAACCCCGTTCAATGCGTTGCGCCAGGGAACGCGGCTTCGCTCCAAGGAAACACCTTCACCGCTTCGGACCGATACTCTGAGACGGTCAACGATCAAGCAGTCGGCCCCGGTCGGAACATGTTCGTAGCCCTCAAGGTCCATGCCGCCACGCAGGAGCCTTAGCAGCCGCGTGTCGAGCTCCATATCGGCTTTTGAGAACGCAACGGTCCATCCCGAACTGTCATCGAGGGGTCGTCCATCAAATGTGACAAACGAGCCGATGCCGGTCTTGGTGGTAATCAGACCCTTGGAGGAAAGAAGTTCGAGGCTCTTCCGGATCGTGCTGCGGCTAACAGAGAAGCGACGCACGAGGGCGTTCTCGCTCTCGAGCGCCTGCCCTCTGGCCAGAACACCGCTTCGAATTTCGTCTTCGAGGTGGTGGGCAATGCGCTCGGACTTCGATGCGCCGATAAGATCGGGGCTCATTTGATCCTGATCGAACCTGTCCATACTTGTATGGTACTTACCCAATCGACGTAGTCAATAAGCTAGATGAGAACCGATAAAATCTATTATATACAATATATTGAAATGCGTTTTTAGTTTTATGCAGTCTCTCTACTTGAACGAATTTTACGATCAACACTCTACGGAAGTGTCGCGACCAGCAGACCAGTAATCATTGGCGGTTGCCGGTAGACGGGGAGACGCAGCGGACGTCTAGCTGTCTTCTGAACAGTCGGGATTGGCCCTGAATGAGATCCGAATGGCCGATGTTTTCTCCAGCATGACCTCGCCACTCCAGCGCACGGATAATTCGGAGGACACCAGGAGACCAGAGCTTTCGTCCACCACGCGAAGCCGACTCCGCACTTGGGCATGGCCGTCGGGGCGGAGAACCTCGATATCATGTTGCACCAGCGCTTCGGCTCTCGCTGGCGCATTGCCCTTGGCATTGAACTCAGCCGATGTCGTGTAACTAAACTCGAGTGGCAATTCCCCAAAGCTCATGACAACCTTCGGCTGACGCCACGTTGAACACGCCGCGCCGCTGGCATCCTCAGAGGGGCTGCGCTGAAGATCACCGCTCGTGCGAAGTCCGTACGTCTCCGGCAGCGGGGACTTCCGCGGCTCCGGCAAAGGATCTGACGGTGAGTATGTCGTGGCGGGCGGCTTGGGCAGCGAAAGAACCGCCCTGCTTGTATCGACCTGAAAACGTGCCGGGCTTGCCGCTGGCCACACGAGCGGCCAGTACGATGCTGAAATCGCCAAACGGATCCGGTTTCCGGCAGCAAACCGATAAGCCATTGTCGGGAATGTGATGCGACAAACTGATCTGCCATCATCCCCCAAGGCTCGAGGGCCCTCGAGCTCGTCGTCGAGTTCGAGGGCATGAACGGTCCGGGTCACCAAATTCGATCGGCCATCCGGCGTAACCTCGCATATCCGGCAAACAATCTGGGCGGGACGCATGTTTACAGACACACCCAACGCGAGCGTCGCGTGGCCGAGGAGGTTTACATCCTGGGCAAGGTCCGCGCTGTCGAAGCATAATGCGCGCGCATCATCCGGCGCCTGATCCAGAGGCAGGCCACCGACCCTGCCAAAGTAGCCCGTGTCCCCCGCGCACGCCCCGTGTGCAAGATCATCGGGAACGTCATGCACTGTGACCCTTTCGAGTGGGGACGCGGACAGCGCGTCATCGCCGAGATGAAACTCAACCCTATCCTCCTTTTCAAGCTCATCCAGTGCCATCCAGCTCCCATGGCGCACCGGAAGCCGGTCCTGAGGTGGGTCGAATTCACGGCACCAGAAGCGCAGCGCTGGCCAATTCGGCATGCTCTGGGCGTCCGACTTTAGCCAATGGTCCCACCATTCTAACGCCACGTCTTGAAAGCTGATGCCTGGGCCCGGTTCGCCCTGATCAGGATAATGATGTCCCCACGGACCGACGATCCCTTTGCAGAGATCGGGCCTGGCACGCACGAGCCGCATGACTGAGTTCGCGTAGCGGTCCGACCAGCCTCCAACCGTGAGGATGGGACAATTGAGGCGATCGGTTTCGAAGCGGACGGAGCCACGGCGCCAATACGCGCCCCGCGTCCTGTGACGCGCCCAGATTTCGAATGGGAAGTTCAACGCATCAAGTCGTGCCTTCCACTGCGCCATCCAACCCTCGCCCACGGTCGCCGAATCCGGAGGTGCCGCGAGAATAGCCGGCAGGGTTGCCCCCCATTCGATACTGTCGGTCAAAAGACAGCCGCCCATCCAATGAATGTCATCCTCGAAACGGTCGATCGTCGCGCAATTGGCAATAACCGCCTTGAGAGGGCCCGGCGCATCGACGGCGGCCTGTAAGCTGGCCGTCCCGCCCCAAGACGTGCCGAACATACCAACGCGCCCGTTGCACCAGGGCTGACGCGAAATCCAATCGATCACGTGGCGCGCATCATCGAGCTCGTCTTGGTCATACATATCTTGCATGACGCCTTCGCTATCTCCGGAACCGCGCATGTCCACCCGAAGACAAACGTACCCGTGACTCGCAAAGTAGGGGTGGTTGCGCGCGTCCCTAATGCGCACCATGTCGCGCTTGCGGTAAGGTATGTATTCGAGGATCGCGGGATGCGCGCCGATTGCATCAGGCAGCCAAATACGCGCTGCGAGACGCGTTCCGTCTGGCATCGGAATCCATTGATGCTCAATTTCTGACACGCTGTTTGGGCCCGCGAATTTCATTTCTTATTCAGATTGTTACCCGTTCACCACCCAGATCCGGTCCGTCCAACACGGACCCAGAGCTACGCCCGAGGAAGAATTTCTCGACAAAATTCTTGTCAGAATCGAATCTTTCGACACTGTTGTTGGTGAACTGCTATCCGAAAACGCGGCATGTCGCACCCGATCGATACAGCAAACAGCTCCATAGCGGCCTTGGCTGATAGCCATGCGGCGCTTGGCGCAGAAGTGCGGCAGGTGCGGAAGGCGCGTCAGATGACGCTAAAGGAACTTGCGCGCAGGTCCGGCGCGTCCATCAGTCACTTAAGCGCCATCGAACGCGGGGCCACGAACCCTTCCCTCGACATGTTGCGCCGCCTCGCGGATGCGCTGGACATCACCTCGGATTGGTTCTTTTCGCGGAGACCCGGACGAGGGCCAATGGAGCGCACCTATGTTGTGCGGCGACGTAATCGGCGGGTTCTGAACATGCTCTACGGCGAGGATGCCGAGGACTTAGGGCTACGTGACGAGTTGCTGTCGAGTTCAATCGGCGGTGATTTCATGATGGGCGTGACGACTTACGATCCTCACTCGGAACGCACAAATTACCCCCTCTACCAACATAGTGGTGAACAGCACGGCCTTGTGCTGGAGGGAGAGCTGGAACTGCAGATTGGAACTGAAGTTATCCTCCTGGGCGAAGGCGACAGTTACAGTTTTCCGGCCAAGATCGCGCACAAGGCAACCAACGTAGCGGATCGACCCTGCAAGCTCTTGTGGGCGTCCTCCCCGATCCTCTTTCCAAAGGATGTGGCGATAAAAGCCGCCTGCGACACACGAAAGGAGTCCCGGGCCGGCAAGGGATAAGTCTTCATCAAAAAACGAAAAACAGGGAGCTTACGAATGAAACGCAACTTCGACAACGGTCTCTCACGCCGGTCTTTTCTTGCTGCGGCCGGTGCCTTCGGCACTGCCGCGATTGCAGCGCCCCGCATGGCCCTTTCAGCAGACGGTTCGATCCTAACGGTCCGGTCCTATTCCGACCTGCAAGTCCTCGACCCGGCATACCGCCTCTCCCTTCCAGAGGAGGACATCATGCGGGCTATCTTTGCGCCGCTGGTTAACCCTATTGCCGGGGACACGTGGGACTGGGAGCCTTTGGCGGTCTCGAGCATCGAGCAACTCGATGATCTAACCATCGCGTTCACTCTGAAGGACAATATCGGTTTCACAGACGGCTACGGCCAGATGACAGCCGAGGACGTCAAGTTCTCGCTGGAACGCATTGCGGACCCGGCACTCGAAAGCCCCTACGCGGGCGATTGGAGCGCGCTTAAGGAAGTCGAAGTCAAAGACACGCTCTCGGGCCTAATCCATTTGACGAACAAGTTTGTTCCGCTGTGGACGACGACGCTGCCAACCGGTGTATCGTGCATTCTCTCCAAGAAGGCGATGGAAGAGCTGGGTGACGAGAAAATGACCACCCAGCCAATTGCTCAATCCGGGCAGTATCTTCTGACCGAGTGGCAACCGAAGCAGAAGACGGTTTTGACGCGCAACCCCGACTGGGCGCACAAGCCAGGCGGGTTCGATGAAATCCACATTATCCCCATCGAAGACCCGGCAACGGCCGAAAGGGGCTTTGAGGCGGGAGACCTCGACTACACCTGGACCTCGGTCAGTTCTTTGCCACGGCTCAAGGAGGCACCGCCAGAAGGGTCGGTCGTCCTTGAGAAGCCTTCGTTGGCCTATGTCTGGCTTGGCATCAACCAGGAAAACGAGACACTGCAAGACGTGCGCATCCGTCGCGCGATCCAGCATGCCATCGACCGAGAAACCGTTGTTGACGCTGCGTATTTCGGCGCCGCCGCCGTCGGTAACGGCATCATCGCCCCGGGTTTGCCGGGCTCCCGTGACGCTGTGACCTACGACTACGACCCGGATAAGGCGCGCGATCTCTTGGCGGAGGCGGGTGCGTCGGACCTCTTTGTGACGCTGGACATTCTCAACCAGTCAGAACGGCTCACGGCTGCGCAGGTCATCCAGGCAAACCTCGCCGATGTTGGCGTCCAGTGCGAGATCAAGCAAAACGACAGCGGCACCTTTTGGACGCTGGGGTCCAAGGACGGAGACTACTTCATGGATCTCCAGTTGGTCCTCAGCCGCTTTTCGATGCAGCCCGACCCGAGCTGGGCAACGGTCTGGTTCACACCGGAGCAAGTCGGGGTCTGGAACTGGGAGCGGTTCAATGACGCCGAGTACAAAGCCCTGCATGAGGAAGGCCTCGTCGAGAGCGATCCGGCCAAGCGCGATGAGATCTATAAAAAGATGCAGTCGTTGATGGACGAAAGCGGCTCTTACGTGTTCCTGACCCATGAAGTGGTGGGCGCGATCCATCGCGACACGATTGCGCCGGGACTGAAGCCGAACGGAGAGTCGCTGCTGCCAGACTTTGCGTCGGCCTAGGCCTTGAGAGATGAGGCGGCCCCGTCTGCGCGGGGCTGCCTAGTGACCGATGCTAAGCTATACCCTAAAGCGGCTGGGCCTTGCTGTCCTCATCGTCTCCTTGGCGATGCTGCTTTTGTTTTCCATGATCTACCTGATCCCGGGCGATCCTGCCGCGGTGGCACTTGGACCTCGCGCAACCGACGCCATGCGCGAAGCATTGCGGGTCAAGATGGGGCTGGACCAGCCGGTGTGGGTGCAGTTTTGGAACTTCTTTTCAGGCGCTTGGACCGGCGATCTCGGGCGCGAGGTTCTCTCCGATCGGCCGGTATCCCAGGTTGTGATGGAGCAGTTGCCCTACACGCTTGTGCTGATCGCAGGCGGGATCAGTTGGTCCGTTGCGCTCGGGATCCCACTGGGGTGCTGGGCGGCCGTCCAGCGCGGCAGTTGGGCGGACCGAATTGTCGGCCTGCTTTCGGTCGCCGTGATCGCGGTCCCCTCTTTTGTAATCGCAATCTATGCGCTGTTGGTTTTTGCCGTGACGCTGCAATGGCTTCCCGCGATCGGCGCGGGCGAGGCAGGCAATATCGGCGACCAGCTCTTGCACCTCATTCTTCCATCCCTGGCCGTTGGCCTTGGCTGGGTCGGGTACATTGCCCGAATGGTCCGCGCCTCGATGCTCGAGGTGCTGGAGGCCCAGCACATTCGCACGGCCCGCGCCTTTGGTCTGCCTGAAAGAATGATCACCTACCGCTACGCACTGACGATTGCCATCTTGCCAACCGTGACTCTGCTCGGCGTTGGGATCGGGCAGATGCTCTCGTCGGCGGTCTTTGCGGAGATTGTCTTCAACCGGCCCGGAGTGGGGCGGCTTGTTTATGACGCCATCCTGACGCGGAACTATCCCTTGGTCACGGGCGCCGTTCTCGTGACAACAGTCCTCTTCGTCCTTCTCAATCTTGTGGCCGATCTGATCGTAGGAGCGTTAGACCCCCGTGTCCGTAGCCGTTTCTGACACCCCCGAATGGAAGTTGGCCGTCGGGCGCTTGATGCGCGAACCACTGGGCGTTCTCGGAGTATTGCTGGTTCTCCTTATGGTCGGCGGCGCCGTCTTCGCGGACTGGCTCAGCATTTATGATCCAACCAGGATTTCACCCCGCGACAGGTTTCTCGCGCCATCCTCGGAGCACTTCCTGGGCACAGATCAGTTGGGCCGCGATCTCTTCGCCCGCGTCTTACATGGCGGCCGGATAGCGTTGAGCGTGGCGCTTGCATCGACAGCCATATCCTTGGCGATCGGCATCGTCCTCGGCCTTCTGGCCGGCTACGGGCCACGCTGGCTCGACAATTTGCTCCTTCTGCTGTTCGACTCGATCAAGAGTTTCCCCACCGTCATGCTGGCCCTGGCACTTGTGACGCTCTTCGGACCGTCGCTGACCGCGGTCGTGATCGTTGTGGTCCTCGTCAACGTGCCCGGCTATGCCCGGATCATTCGCACGCAAACGCTGGCGCTTAAGGAAAGCGAATTTGTCCAAGCTGCGCAAAGCATGGGGGCCAGCACGGCGCGGGTTTTGCGGGTCCACATCATGCCCAATGTGATCGGCCCCTTGGTCATTCTGGCCTCAATGGATATTCCGGTGGTGATCGCCATTGAGGCAGGGATGAGTTTCCTTGGCCTTGGTGTTCGACCCCCGACACCAAGCTGGGGGGCAATTCTCAACGACGGATTCACGGCCATCCGCGACACGCCCTGGATCGCGATCGCAGGAGGCTTGCCGATCATCCTGACCACGCTTGGTTTTACGTTCCTCGGAGAAACCCTACGCGATGTGTTCGATCCAAGACTGAAAGGGCGCTGAGCGATGACGGTTCTCTCCATCCAGGATCTCAACGTGAAATTTTCGACGGAGAAGGGAGATTTCCACGCACTGAAGGACGTTTCATTCGATGTGCCTGAGAAGACCATCGTCGGAATTGTCGGTGAATCAGGTTGCGGCAAGTCGACCCTTATCAATTCCGTGCTGGGCCTGCTCGCGGACAATGGGCGCGTCGATAGCGGCTCAATCGAGTTTGAAGGGCAAGAACTGACCGGACTTAATCCAACCGAGATGCGTGCTCTCAGGGGCCCGCGCATTTCCTGTGTTTTCCAAGACCCGATGGGGGCTCTGAACCCTGTTCTTTCGGTGGGCGAGCAGATGCGCAACATCCAGTATCGGGACACGATAGGAAAGGCGGAGAAAGACGCACGCTCCGTGGAAATGCTGCGGTCGGTCAAGATACCGGATCCTGAACACGCGCTTGATCGTTATCCTCACGAGTTCTCTGGCGGGATGAAGCAGCGCATCGCCATCGCCATGGCTCTGATGATGCGGCCTAGCCTCCTCATCGCCGACGAGCCAACCACAGCGCTAGACGCGACGCTCGAGGTCGTCACCCTCGACCTGTTGAAGGACCTCCAAAAGCAGATCGGATGCTCCATCCTCTTTATTTCACACCACTTGGGCGTGATTGCTGAGCTTTGCGACCAGGTTGCCGTGATGTTCGCGGGTGAAGTGGTCGAGCGGGGATCCGCCGCCCAGGTCTTCACCAGTCCTCGGCACGACTACACCCGTCGCCTCTTGGAATGCGACCCGGCCAATCAGAAGGAACGAACAAGACGGCTTCCAACCATGAGCGACGAGCCGGGAAGCTTTGTGCCGGTGCCCGTCCCGCCCCGGCAGGTGCCACCAGCGGGAGCAACGCCACTCATCGAGGTGGAGGATGCTCAGGTGCACTTCCACTCAGGGCCTTTCTACAAGACACGCACGACCGTCGGCGTTGGCGGTGTGAGCTTTGAGCTTTTTGAAGGGGAGACGCTCGGTCTTGTGGGCGAGAGCGGTTCCGGCAAGTCGACGCTTGCGCGAACCATGGCTCGGCTCAGCCACATCACGGAGGGCAAAGTAACCTTTGAAGGCAGCTCAGTCCACGATCTGGGGCGGGGTGACATGCAAAGGCTGCGACGGGACGTGTCAGTGATGTTTCAGGATCCGTTTGGCTCGCTCAGCCCGCGCATGAAGGTTCGCGATCTGGTCGCAGAACCTTTTCGGATCCACGGGGTCACGGATGTGGACCTGATCGTGGAGACGGACCGATTGCTGACGCTCGCAGGGCTGGGCCCCGAATTCGCCACCCGGTTTCCGCATCAGCTATCGGGTGGTCAGGCACGGCGTGTCGGCGTTGCCCGCGCCATTGCCTTGAAACCCAAACTAATCATCGCCGATGAGCCAACGGCGGGTCTTGATGTCTCTGTGCAGGGCGGCGTCCTGAACCTGCTCAATGAGCTGCGCGATGAGCTCCGCCTCGCGATGGTCTTCATCACCCACAACCTGCACGTGGTTCGCCACGTGGCGGACCGCATCGCGGTTATGAAGCAGGGTCAGTTCGTTGAGATCGGCGAGACCGAGACAATATTCGCGCGCCCCCAACACGACTACACAAAGACACTTCTTGCCGCAAACCTCGCGGGACCAGGAGCGCATGCATGACCGAAGTCATCGAAACGGTCTGGATCCCGATGCCCGACGGTACAAAGCTCGCCGCGCGTCTCTGGCTTCCAGACGGGGCTCGGAGCAATCCCGTCCCCTGCATCTTGGAATACATCCCCTATCGCCGGCGCGACCGGACCCGAATGCGAGACGAGGCAGCGCACCCCCTTCTGGCGGACGCCGGGTATGCCGCGATCAGAGTCGACCAGCGCGGATCGGGCGATAGCGACGGCGTCATGCTCGACGAGTACGCCGAGGTCGAGACCAACGACGGCGTGGACGTTATTGCTTGGATTGCCGAACAATCGTGGTGCGATGGGAACGTCGGTATGTTCGGCAAGTCCTGGGGTGCCTACAACTCGTTTCAGGTGGCCGCGAGACGCCCACCCGCGTTGAAGGCCATAGCACCCGTGATGGGCACGGATGACAGGTGGCTTGAAGACATCCACTTCTACGGGGGCGTTCTGGCCAGCGACAACTTTTGGTGGGGCTCGATCATGCAGCTCTACAACGCCATGCCTCCCGATCCTGAAATCGTTGGAGCCGATCGCTGGCGGGATATGTGGCGCGAGCGATTGGATGCAATGTCGTTCTGGCCCGCGCAGTGGCTACAGCACCAGACCCGGGACGAGATGTGGCGGCGCGGCTCGATCTCGGTGAACTACGAGGACATAGACATCCCAGTCTACTTTTTCGGAGGCTGGGCCGATCTCTTTCGGGACACACCGTTTCGGATTGCGCAGAAGCTGAAGGGACCGCTGAAGGTGCTCATGGGGCCCTGGGCGCATCTTTATCCGCATGAGGGCGTGCCGGGACCCCGGATGGACTTTTTGGGAGAGCTGATCAGGTTCTGGGATCACACGCTCAAAGGCACTGATACCGGGCTGATGGACGAGCCTCCTTTGCGCTTCTACATCCAGGATTCGGCGCCGCCGTCCGGATCGCACAAGCTCCGTTCGGGCCGCTGGGTGGAGGAACAAAGCTGGCCGTCGCAAAACGTCTCGCAGACAATGCTTTGGCTGAATGACGGAACGCTCGAGACGTCGCCCGTGCCTGGGGCGCCAAGCATGTCGGTCTGTTCGCCTCAAACCTTCGGATCCGCCGGCGGTGACATGTGCTCGTTTGCCATTCCGGGCGATATGCCGGGTGACTGCCGTATCGACGCCGCGGGGGCCCTGTGCTTCCGGACAGCTCCGTATGATGACGCCATTGATATTCTCGGGCAGCCTTTGCTCCGCATTCGGGTCGCGTCCGATCAAGAACAGGCCTTTGTCGCGGCTCTTTTGATTGACGAGGCTCCGAACGGTACGCAGACGCTCATTACCCGCGGGTTTGCGAACCTGATGCATCGGAGTTCCGAAACCTCGCCCGAGCCCGTGATCCCAGGCGAAATGATGGAGATCGATGTTCCACTCCATGGCATCGGCTACAGGCTTGCACGGGGTCATCGTTTTCTGGTCCAGGTTGCCTCTGCCTACTGGCCCATTCTCTGGCCAGCGCCACGGCCCGTAACGCTGACTATGGAGACGGGTACGTCAACCCTCGCCCTGCCCGTCCGTCGTGACGTGCAAGACGCGCCGCGTCCGCTCCCCGAACCCGCGAAGCGACCTGGAAAACGTGCCGTTACAAAGATCCGCGACGGGTCGATGGACCGGTCGCTTCGCACCGACCTCGCAACGGGTGAGGTCACGGCTCGTTTCTTCCTGGATGGCGGAGTTTTTGGACCCGTCGGACGCCTTCGACTTGACGACATCGGCACCGAACTAGGGGATGTCTCGGATCGCATCTATCGGATCAGGGCGGATGATCCCCTGTCCTGCCAGGCAAGCATGCATCAGCACAGTGTTTTCGAGCGGCAGGACTGGCGGGTTGCAATCAAGACCTCATCGGAGATGACGGCAACAGAGACGGAGTTTCATCTGAAGGCTTCGGTCACCTGTTGGGATGGCGAAGACCAGTTCCACCACGTGGACTGGGATCATGTGATCCCGAGAAACGGAATGTAGGCGCATGGACGAGATCCTCATCCGAACCGACTTCCCGCGCGAAGTGCGCGAAATTGAGAACACCTGGATTCCCATGCCAGACGGAACTCTGCTTGCCGCGCGGATCTGGTTGCCCAAGGACGCCGAAGAAGATCCGGTACCGGCAATCCTTGAATACCTGCCCTATCGAAAGCGCGATGGAACGGTCGAAAGAGATCACCTGACACACCCCTATTTTGCAGGGTTTGGCTATGCCGGTGTCCGGGTCGACATGCGCGGCACAGGCGATAGTGAAGGGGTATGCCTGGGCGAGTATCTGGCTCAGGAACAAGACGACTGCCTGGCCGTCATCGCATGGTTGGCCGAACAACCCTGGTGTTCCGGGAAAGTAGGAATGATCGGCATCAGCTGGGGCGGTTTCAACGGGCTGCAGGTTGCCGCTCGGCGTCCTTCGGCTCTTGGAGCGGTCATCTCGCTTTGCTCGACCGACGACCGGTACGCAGATGATATTCACTTCATGGGCGGCTGCATGCTGACGGACAAGCTCAGTTGGGGTGCGACGGCCTTCTCGATAGCGAACACGCCACCTGATCCCGCGATCGTTGGTGAGGGCCGATGGCGCGACATGTGGCTAGAACGCTTAGAAAACAACGGGCTATGGATGCTCGACTGGTTCCGACACCAGCGACGCGATGCGTTTTACGCCCATGGCTCCGTCTGCGAAGACTATTCGGATATCAGCATCCCGGTCTACATGGTGGGCGGGTGGGCCGACGGCTACACGAACGCCATCCTCAGGACGCTCCAGCACTTGCCGGGACCGAGGAAAGGACTGATCGGACCCTGGGGCCACAAGTATCCGCATTTTGCGAAGCCGGGTCCGCGGATTGGGTTCTTGCAGGAGTGCCTACGTTGGTGGGACCAGCACTTGAAATGTCACTCCACCGGGATCATGGACGAGCCTGAACTGCGCGCCTGGATACAAGATCCTTCGCCGCCTGCGCCCCACCATCAGACGCGTCCCGGGTACTGGGTGGCAGAGCCAAGCTGGCGGGATGCAGCGCCCCAGATATGGTCACTCTATCCGAATGCCTCCGGGATGTCGGACGAACCAGACCCGTCGGCGCTTTCGATCTGCTCGCCGGAAACGGCGGGGGCAGGCTCGGGCGTCTGGTGCATTTACGGCCTGGATCCCGATGGTCCCCTGGACCAGAACACCGAGGCGGGGTTGATGACCTCTTTTGAAACCGAACCGCTGCAAGAGGACATTGCGCTCCTCGGCTTTCCGCATTTCCGCGCCGAGGTTGAAAGCAGCACTGCCCAGGCGAACCTCGCCGCAACGCTGTCCTCATTGGATGACGAGGGTCGCGCGACGCTAATCTCCTATGGCGTACTCAATCTAGCCCATCGCGATGGTCATTCAGACCCAAAACCCATGCCACATGGACAGCCGGAGACCATCTCGGTTCAGCTCAATGCCTGCGGGCAGCGGATCTCTAAGGGGCAAAGGTTGCGGCTGTCACTCTCCTCGGCGTACTGGCCAGTCATTTGGCCCGCCCAGGACCGCGCCAAGCTCACCCTTACCGGCGCCCGGTTAGATCTCCCAGTGAGGGCCATCCGCGATTCAGACCGCGCGCTTCCCGAGTTCCCAGGACCGGAGAGCGCGACGCCTATGGCCACGAAGACGCTAACTGAGGGATCGTTTCGTCGAACCCGTACGATCGACCAAGTCACTGGCGTGGAAACCACTGAAATGCACTCGGCGACCGGCGCAGAGACACACCTCCATACCGGCATCACGGTCGACTACGAGAACACCGCGACCTTCTCGATCCACCCCGGTGATCCGAACTCCGCAACTGGTCTCCAGCGCTGGCGAAAGTCCTACGCGCGCGGCGAATGGAAGGCCAATCTGCGAACCGAGGTTTCGGTCAGGGCGCTGGCTGAAGTCTGGCGGATCGAGGCTTCGCTCACCGCGGAAGACAAGGATGGCATTGTCCTCCGGCGGCAATGGTCTGAGGACGTTGCACGGGATTTCGTCTAAGCGACAAAGAGCCCCGGGTGCCGGGGCCGCCTATGGAGCCCCGGTTCAGTTTCTGTCTCGAGAGGCAAGGTTTGGAAGGACCTAAATGACCGCGTTCCCCGAGTTTGGCCCCAATGTCGAGACCCACACTCTAACCGCCGGCGGCGTGACCATGCGCGTTGTGAGCGAAGGGCGTGGCGACGACCTGGTGTTTATCCCGGGCGGTGACCAAACGGCAGAGGGTTACTCTCAACAGTTCAAATACCTAAGCGGCAGGTATCGTTGTATCTCATACGATCCGCGCGGCGCCGGGGAGACCTCCGCGCCCCCGGCGCCATGGACGATGGCGGATTTTGTGCGCGATTGCGCCGCGGTGATCGACAGGTTCTGCGGCGGCAAGGCAATCGTGGCTGGTCTGTCTTTAGGGGGCCTCGTCACGCAGCAAGTGGCGATCGACTTCCCCGAGAAGGTGCGCCTCGCCATTCCCATGGGCACCTCCGCCCATATCGATGGCTTCACCCGAGACTGGATGCAGGCCGAGATTGACCTTAGGCGTGACAACATCGCGCTGCCGGAGTATTTTCTCGCCTCCCACTACGCGGCCTTCGCGTTTCCCGCCAAGGCCCTTGGCGATCCAAAGCTCTGGGCGGAAATCAAGCCCGCCTATACCGCGCGCTTTGCCAACCGGGAGCCAAAGGACCTGATCGATCAGTGGCAGGCGTGTCTGGATTTCGACTGCCGCGAGGGGTTGAAATCCTGCTCCGTTCCAATGCATGTCGTCAGCTTCTCGGAGGATGTGCAAACTCCGCCAGACATGTGCAGAGAGGTCGCCGATCTCGCTCCCAACGGTGTGTTCCACGAGATCCCCGGCCTTGGCCACGTGTCGATGACCCGGCATCGTCCCGACGTGGTGGCCCAGAAACTCCGCGAGATCATCGCGACTGTGACCGAAGGGTGAGATTGCGCAGGATCGCCGTCGCAGGCTTTCAACACGAGACCAACACCTTTGCGCCAACGCGGGCCGGGATGGCCGAGTTTCGGATGTCCGACAGTTGGCCAGAGTTGCTGCAAGGCCAAGACGTCATCGTGAACACGCTTGGGATGAATTTGCCAATCGCCGGCGCCATCGCCGCCGCCAAAGAGGCCGGAACGGTCGAGTTAATCCCGATGCTCTGGTGCTCAGCCGAACCGAGCGGCCCCGTGACGGATGCTGCCTTTGACCAGATCTCTGACATGATACTCACCGCGCTAGACGAAGCCGGCGCGTTCGACGCGATCTACTTGGATCTTCACGGAGCGATGGTGACCGAGAGCCACCATGACGGGGAAGCAGAGCTGCTCGCACGCATCCGCCATCGCGTCGGCTCAGATATGCCGATCGGGATCAGCCTGGATCTCCACGCGAACATCTCTGCCCAGCTTGTCGAACTTGCGAGTTTTATCACGATCTATCGCAGCTATCCCCACCTCGATATGGCGGAAACCGGCGCGCGTTGCGTTTCGGGGCTGCTGCGTCTCCTCAATGGCCACAGGATGCTTGTTGCCTTTCGTCAAGTGCCGTTTCTGGTACCTCTCCATGCCCAGTACACCGGTGCCGAACCCTGTCGGTCGCTCTACGCGCTATTGGGCGCGATGTCCGCGTCGCCCGATGAAACCATTGAGTTGGCCATGGGGTTCACGGCGGCGGATATTCCAGACTGCGGCCCCTCGATTGTCACCTATGCGACCTCGCAAGACCGCGCCGAGGACTTGGCGGGTCACCTCTTCGAGCGCTTTAACGCCTGCGAAGAGGACTTCCAGACGCCTCTATGGGATCCCGAGACAGCGGTGCGAGCCGCCATGGAGATGGGACCCGGCCCCGTCATTCTCGCCGATGTTCAGGATAACCCGGGTGCTGGTGCCAGTTCCGACACCACTGGATTACTCCGTGCTCTTGTCAACTGTGGCGCGGACAACGCCATGCTCGGCGTGATGCATGACCCAGAAATTGCCGCAAGGGCCCATATCGCGGGTGAACGTGCGCTGATCACTGGCGCGCTTGGGGGCCGGTCCGGCATTGGCGCGGACGGGCCCTTCGACTTCCGATTTACCGTCAGAGCGCTGAGTGACGGATGCATTCCCTTCACCGGAGAAATGTATGGCGGCGGTGTTGCCGACATTGGTCCGAGTTGCTTGCTAGCCTTGGACGACGTCGCCGGAGAAATTCTCGTGGTTGTCAGCACAAAGCGCACCCAGTGCCTCGACCGTGCGCTGTTCACCCATTTCGGCGTTGACCCTGCTGAAGCCGCGATCGTATGCGTCAAGAGTACAGTCCACTTTCGCGCTGATTTCGAACCGGGGAGCACTGCTGTCCTAAATGTCGCCGCCCCAGGATTGTTTCCCTGTCGTCTAGACCTATTGACCTACAAGAACCTGCGATCCGAACTGCGCCAAGCCAAATCCAAGGACGCGAGCTAATTCGCAAATTCGATGCTGCCCTTTCCGTGGATGGATCGGGATCCACTTCCCTTGGTAACTAGGCGGTAAAAACCCTTTTGATCTAGGTCGCGAGTTCTTGCTGTATAGGAGTGGTAGTTTCGCAAACGAAAGCGTATCTCATCAAGTAACTCAATACCGTCAAGAGTTCAGCCAGGGTGGATGCTTGCCAATTCTGTCAATTAAGAAGTCCATGAACACTCTTACTTTTGCCGACAATACATTCGCTTGGGGGTAAAGGAGCCAAAGAGACGTTTCACCAACGAGCTGAAATTCCGGCAAAACGCGCACAAGTTTTCCTTTTGACAACTCTTCCTTTAAGCTCCAAAGGGAGTTCACTGATATCCCAGCGCCAGCCAGTGTCGCACGCTTTTGGCAGCGACCATCATCCATGATCAATGGGCACCGTCCCGTCGCCACATTGAAAATCACCTCTTCGCCTTTAGCGTCCACGAGCCGTATCGGAGCGGTGCCAGCGAAGGCAATGAACTGGTGTGACCTAAGGTCATCAGGAGTTTCCGGGCGACCATGATCGGAAACGTAACCGGGCGACGCGCAGAGGACGCGCGCATCATCCGCAAGCTTTCGTCCGCGCAGACTCGAATCTTCAAGTGGTGCATTTCGAAGGGCCAAGTCGAAACTCCCTTCGATCAAGTTGAATTGTTGATCCGAGAGGCGGAGATCCAGGGTGACCTCAGGGTGAAGCGCGACAAATTCGGGCAGCAACGGCGAGATATAGAGGTCGGCAAAGGTGCTCGGTGCCGTGAACCTGAGGGTTCCCGAGATGCGCGCTTTGCCTTGCCCCAGCGCGGCGCGCGCGGCGTCTTCCCGCGCGAGGATGTCCCGCGCATAGGGCAGAAAGTCTGCACCCTCCGTCGACAGCGCGACTTTACGCGTCGATCGGTGCATAAGGTCCGCTCCTAGGGATTTTTCGAGCTTGGCCATCCATGCGCTTGCGACAGAAGGCGCGAGCCCAAGCTCGCGGCCAGCAGCACTGATGTTCAGCTTGTCCGCAGCCATGACGAACAGGCGCAGCGCATCCGTATCCATATTATATCCGAAAACAGAATTCTCATATCGATTCTTAGATGTTTATAATGTAAATCCGATAATTCAAATAGACGGCAGTCCACAAGAACCAACGGAGACACCACATGTCCTACTATTCTGTTCTCGCCGTCACGCCCTCACGCGAGGACTGGATCCCCAACTACTTGCCAACGGCGAACAAGCTTGTAGCAAAACATGGCGGCAAGTACCTTGCACGCACCGCCAGCCACGAGCAGGTGGAGGGTTCTCATCAACACGCAGCGCTACGCATCATTCTGGAATGGCCGTCCAAAGAAGCTGCGATAAACTTCATGAATGACCCGGAATACAAGCCTCATCTAGAGGCGCGCACCGCTGGCTCTGAAAGCTATCACTTCCTCATCGACGGCACAGACGATCTTGCCTAGCCAATCGCGACTTTCACGTCAGCCTGCACCGTTTACACGGCGCAACTGCGTGTAACATGGGGTGGCGTCGCAGACCCGCGAGCGACGAGAACGGAAGCGACGTGCTCTGATGACGGTGTTCAATTCTTCCCTCGCTAAACAGGTGATGCTCGCCTGAAGCAATTTAGGTCCAGACTCCAAATGACAGTGCCCAAGGGCATCATCGAAATCAGAGCTAGCGGCAAACACGTAATTGAGGGCCCGCGCATGTCGAGATACGTCAAGCGGGATGCGTACAGGGCACGGATGCAGAAGCGAGAGCCTATTAAGTTGGATACGAAGATAAACCCCGAGTTTCCTAAGCTAAACCGCGCTTACAATAGCGTGTTTAAACCAGGAACCTTGAGCATCGGCCTGGTGATCCCACTCGAGGCCCATCGGAATAGCCCAACGCCCGACATGACGCGCCACATCGAGCGGGCGCAAATGGCGGAAGAACTTGCGTTCAGCGCCCTTTGGTTGCGCGACGTTCCGTTCAATGTCCCAAGCTTTGGCGATGCAGGACAAATGTACGATCCGTTCGTGTATCTCGGTCTTCTCTCTGGCGTGACGCACGAGATCGCCTTGGGTGTTGCAAGTGTCATTCTGCCATTGCGCCACCCGGCCCATGTTGCCAAAGCCGCAGCGTCTGCCGACCAGCTCTCGCATGGACGGCTGCTCTTGGGCGTTGCGTCAGGCGATCGCCCAGAAGAGTATCCCGCGCTGAATAAGAGCTTCGACGACCGTGGAGCTCGGTTCCGGGATAGTGTTGATTACATCAGGGCGGTCGCGGCGGACTATCCAAGTTTTCAGGGCACTCAGGGATCACTTCATGGCGGGATGGACATGCTTCCCAAGCCCAGCATGGGACGGTTGCCGCTTCTTATCACGGGCGGCAGCCAACAAAGCCTCGAATGGATCGCCGCGAATGGTGATGGCTGGATGACCTATCCCAGAGACCCCCGTGCTCAAGCGCAACTTGTCGGCGCCTATCGAAACAGAACCGCCGCCGCGGGCCTAACGGCAAAACCCGTGATGCAATCGCTCTATGTCGATCTGCTCGCAGATCATGATGCCGCGCCAACGCCAATCCACCTTGGATTTCGGTCGGGCCTCGGGTTCCTCAAGGATTACCTGGGAGAGCTTCGAACCCTAGGGGTAAACCACGTGGCGCTGAACCTGCGCTTCAACACGGCGGATGTCGAGGAGACGATGAAACGTCTTTCAGACGAACTGCTGCCCCACTTTTCAGCCGAGGGTTAGGGTACATGGCCAAGACTATTCTCATCACCGGATCAACGGACGGCATCGGGCTTGAGGCGGCAAAAATGCTGGCGGGAGAGGGTCATCAGCTTCTTCTGCATGGGCGTAGCGCACAAAAGCTCACAGCGGCAGAACATGCGCTCGAGGGGAGCGCGAGGTCCTACAGGGCTGACCTATCCTCGCTGAAGGAGACTGCGGCCCTCGCCGCGGACATTCGCTCCAACCACGAGCAAATCGATGTGCTCATCAACAATGCTGGCGTGTTCAAAACGTCAGACCCGATATTGCCAAGCGGTCAGGATGTTCGGTTCGTTGTCAATACCGTCGCCCCCTACATGTTGACGAAGGCACTCTTGCCGATCGTTCCGCACAGCGGGCGCGTCATCAACTTGTCCTCTGCCGCACAGTCCCCTGTCGACCCGTCAGCGATGGAGGGCAACCGGACGCTTGGAGACATGGACGCCTATTCCCAAAGCAAACGCGCCATCACGCTCTGGACACACCGGATCGCTCAAACCCTGCCGCGGGGGCCGGCCGTTATCGCCGTAAATCCTGGCTCCCTTCTTGCGTCAAAGATGGTACGCGAGGGATTTGGCGTGGCCGGCAACGATATTCGGATCGGCGCAACTATCTTGCGTCGCCTCTCCCTGGACGACGAGTTCGCGGCCCATAGCGGCGCATACTGGGACAATGACATTGGTGCCTTCGCACAGATCGATACCAGCCAGGCAGAGGACGTTACGGCTGCAGTGGATGCCCTCTCGCGGTCAGTGGCTTGATTGCTTACGGAACCCGCTCGCTCGCCTCTTCCTTAGATCCAGATTAGTCCCAGTAAGCCGCCGCGCCGACATGGACGTGCGTGCCTTCCGGTTCGACGCCCAATCCCGCGTGATGCACCGCCTCGGTCACGAGCCGGGCATGATCGTTCGGAAACTCTGGCGCGGCAAACAGCTGATAGCTCGAATCGAGCGCTGCCAACGAATGAACCGGAGTTGGCCGATATCCCTCGAAGGGATGCTCAGCCAGCGCCATGCGGTGCGCTTCATCGGCCGAGAGGACCGCGAGGAAGAGTTGCCCTGTCCCCATCAGGGACGCAATCCGCTGGGGTCGCGGTCCTCGGGCAACGCGGGCCTGCGCCTCGGGCAACTCCTCCGACAAGCTCTCCACAACATTCTGCGCGAGAACATAGGTCCTCGGATCACCTCTGTGAGACCCGACCAACAAGTGCTTCTGACGGTAAACGACCCATTGACCATAGGGCGTGTGGCCAAGTGCGGGCGCTGCAAGCGCCGCAATGGCCAATCCCATTATGCTCCGCCTATTCATCGACGAACACATCTTTGTTGAGGACAGCCGTGATGATGTAGTTCGGCACGTCCACAACCTGTCCGACACGAAGGTCAACGGCGACCGAAGCAAGGACATACGCCTGCTCCCTGGACAAGCCGTAGGTGCGGGTGATGTGGTCGATCATCTGCCTGAGCGCGTCGCGCGCCGCCATTGTCAAATCCTCGGATAGTTGCGGCAGATCCTCGATGACGGCGCTCTCGAGGTAGGTGTGATAGGTGGGCACGGTACCTGGTTCTTTGAACGGATAGCCAATCGTCTGATGGAAAGAGCCCGGCTCCATGTTCTTGATCTGCTCTCCGCCCTCGACCTGTGGGCTGGTGATGAACTCCCCTTCGCCCGCGCGGATCTCGGTTGTGACCGTAACGACGGCTCCAGTTTCAATGGCGGTCCCGGACACCTCGCCATCACCCTGCGCGTAGTGGACGTCACCGATGAATAGGTTACAGCCATCGACGAAGCATGGGATTAGGATCGTTGTCCCAACCTGCATCTGCTGGACGTCCATGTTTCCACCGTTCTCGCGCGGCGGCACGGTGCGGAGACAGCGATCGGCATGGGTCCCCTCAGCGCCGCATAGATCGGCTGGAAGAGCGCCGGTGGGTTCGGGCGGCAAGGCCACCCCGCCGACAGCCGCAAGTTGGGTCTCACGCTCCAGCCAGGCGTCAATTTCGGGCTCGCCCGGCATGGTACCGATGGAGCCCGTGAACGCCTCGTAGGGGATCGCAATTCCAGGCATCGCGTCTGAAACGGCATGGGTTCGCGACTGTTTCCAGCCAACAAAGAACGGCTCCGTAAACTCGTCACGCAAGAACCCAAAGCCCGGCACGATTACCGTGTAGCCGAATTGATCGGGCTCAATATCGACGACAGTCACGGCCAAAACATCGCCACGCTGCGCACCCTCGATCGCCACAGGACCGGTCATTGGATGAACCCCGGATAGATCCAACGCCGCAACGTCGTCGGCGTTGGAGTCCAAAGTGAGGTCGCTATCCAACGCGTCGCGGGTCTCAAAAATAATGAAGTCGCCGGGTGCAGCTGTCGCGACAGCCGGAATTTCAGGATGATAGCGGTTAAAACAATTCGGATCATCTGAGCAGAACGTGCCCTGTTTTGCGATGAGGACTTCCGTCTTCCAAGTCACCTCAGTTGTGTCCCCAAACGCGGGCGCCGTAAGCGCTCCAAAAACACAACTCGCCAGTGTCAAACGGCTGACTACCATATCCCTCTCCCTCGCATTGGCAGTTTGTGGGCGGCCACGACGTTCAATCGGCCGCCATGCATGTGAACGCTAAACCAGGGCACCGGCCCTTTCCACGACTTCTCGAAGAACGTCAGGCGTGGCAGGAAGCCTACCGCCTAAAAATTCGGCGAAATCCTGTGGAACTCCACCTTAGTCGGCAACTGGATTCGCGCAAGGATGCATACTCCGGCGTAACCACACCGAACCGACCGATCCTGTGATTGGCCGGCTAAGGCAAATTCGCCAGAGCGGGCACCCTACCTTAGTCTCCGAATGACGTGGGCGAAAATGGTGGCGGTATCCTGCCATGAGGGCAGATGCGTGGACCGCTCTAGGGACAGGGCGCTCTGGTGTTGAGCCGTTTCAGGCTCGACAAGGAGACGCCGGAGGGCATGGGCGAAGGCCCGGCTGTTCTCTGGCGGGACCAAGAGGCCGGCGTCTCCCAATGTATCAGGTACGGCCCCGGCACGGCACGAGACGATGGGAAGCGCGTGCAGCATCGCCTCGCCCAGGACCATCCCATAGCCTTCATAGCGCGTCGCTAAGGCAAAGATACTGGCCGCGTTGAAGCTGGCCGTGAGAGCCTGCGCGCTGACCTCGCCCTCGAAGCTGACCCTGGCCTCAAGACCCAGATGCTCTCGTTGTCTCCGCAAGCTCCGTTCCGTGGCAATGTCGTGGGTTTTGCCAATGATCTGCGCCTGCCAGGGCAGGTCCGAAAGTTGTGCCAACGCATCTAGGAGCACATCATGGCCCTTTCGCGGGGCAAGCAATCCAACGGAAAGGATGAGAGGCGGCGAACGCGGTGTACGGTCGACATCAGGTCGCGTAAAGCCCGGTGGCGCAATGGTGATGCGTTCGCGATCGGCCCCGAAATTCTCTGTCAACACGCGCGCGGTTTCGGGACTTGGGACGATCACATGGTCGGCGTAGACCAGTGCCGCAGCTTCGTTCGACCGCAAGAAATCCGCCCGTTCAGGGCGCAGTCCTACCTCCAGACCAAGCGGATGGTGCACCATCGCAATCACGGGCGCCCGCACTTTGGAGAGGCCCTCTGGGTCGATGGTACCGAACACAAGGCCATCGAGGATAATTGGTCGATCGACCGGGACCTCTGTGAGACACCGCAGGGTCTTGATCATGTCCTCGGACGTCGGGTCGGGGAAACTGTCGGGCAACTCAAGATGCGCGGTCGCGCAGCCGATCTCGTTCAGCACTCGAAGAACCGTCGCCTCGTAGATGAACCCTCCAGTGCGGCGATCTTTATCGCCGGGAATTGCAAAGACGGCTTCGGTCATGCCAGTTGCTCGGGCGCATAGCGAGAGAGGACGGCGCGCTCGCAGAGCCCGACGAAGCCATAAATGGCCGCCGCACAAACCGCGAGCGCGGCGACACAGGACCAAAGCATGTTGTAGTCAGAGGTGCTCGCCGTGAGGGCCATGAGCACCCCAATGCCATTGCCCGTCGCAAGCCATTCCACCGTTGTCACTGCCAAGAGCGCCGCCGGCACGGCCATGCGTGCGGAGGCGAAGAACGCCGGCAACATCGCTGGCACCTGTGCGGACAACAAGAGTCTTGTCCGCGTGGCGCCGTAGCTCGCGAACAGCTCGGTCACCTGACCGGGCGCCTGGCGCAAACCCTGTAGGCAGGCAACAAAGGTGGGAAAGAAAGTCATGACAGCCACCACGCTGACCGTGCCCGCGAATCCACGGCCCAAGGCCAGGATGAACAATGGCGCGGTCGTGATGATTGGCACGGCCCGCAGCGCGACTGCCACCGGAAGCGTCGCGCGCTCGATCGGGGGGAACAGGACAATCAGGGCCGCGAGCCCGGCTCCAAGTGCGAGCCCGAGCACGTATCCGGGAAACGCGAAACTGAGGGTCTGGCCAAGCGCGCCAAGCAAGGTTGCCCGGGCCGGTTGCTGGGCCAGAAATCCAAAGACGTCCAAGGGCCGCTTAGCAAAGAATTGGTTGAGCCCCAACACCTCCATGAGCCCGTGCCAGAGCAGAAGGATAAGCAAGACGACACCAAGGGTCTCGACCGCCATGGCGGCGGCATGGCGCGCCGGACGCGAGCGCGGGGCAAAAAGCAAAAGAGGCGGCGCGCCTCCAAAGAGCCGCGCGCCAATCCACCCCAACCCGGCATATCCGGCCATCGCAATCCCGGCGGACAAAACGGCCAGCGTCCAAGTGGCCTCAGTTTGAAGCGCGCGCATCGCCCGCAATGTCAAAACCCCCAAGCCGCGCTCGGCCCCCGTGAACTCTCCAATCATGGCACCGAGAAACGCCGCTGGCGCGGCGATTTGAAGCCCGACGAAGAGGTAGGGAAGGCTTGCGCGTAGACGAACCTTGGTCAGTGTGGTCCAAGCCCCGCGGCCATAAACGCGCATGAGATCGATCCAGCTTTCCGAAACCGCGCGCAGCCCAACGATCACCGCGAGAAAGGTCGTATAGTAGACCGCAAGCCCTGCCAGTGTGATTTGAGGACCATCACCTGGCCCGAAGAGCGCCCGCAAAATGGGACCAGTGGCGATTAGTGGGAGGGAAAAAACGACGAGCGCGAGGCTGGATATGACGCCCTCAGCGCGAGGTACGAGCAAAATCAGCGCCGCCAGCAGGATGGCGGCGAGGTTGCCCCACAAGAATCCAAGGGCGGCGTGACCGGTGGTCTCAAGTGCCGCTCGGGCCAAAAGGCCGGCATTGTCGAACGCGTGTCTGAGGATGTCCGATGGCCCCGCAAGGAGGACATTCGGTGCAGCGCTAAGGACCAACAGCTCCCAAACAACGATGATCAGGGCGAGCTTGGCGACGCCTTTGAACCGCATTCAGGCGGCCTTTTCCAAGGCATCCAGAACTTGACCAGCTAGGTCGCGAAAAACACGTTCGCGGACGTCGCGCCCGTCACCCCCCTCAGGCAGATCGACATCAATGTCTGCGACGACCCGACCGGGCCGTGGCGTCAGAACCAAAATCCGATCCGCCAATTGAACCGCCTCGTCAACCGAATGGGTCACAAGCACGGCGGTGGTGCCGCGGCCACGCCAGATGGGCGGGAGTTCCTTGCCCAAACGGGACCGAGTGATCGCATCGACCGCGCCGAATGGCTCGTCCAACAGCAGGACTTCGGGTTCCGACACAAGCGCGCGCGCGATCGCCGCACGTTGCCGCATGCCGCCGGAAAGCTCTGCCGGCCGGTGCAAGCCGAAGCCCGTGAGACCCACTAAATCGATCAAGGCGTCCACTTGCGGATCGACGGTGCCCGCAAGTTCCGCACCGAGGGTGATATTGGCCCGAACAGTTCGCCATGGAAGCAATGACGGATCTTGGAAGGCCATTGCCAGAGCGCCACGCGATGCCATGGTGGATGGTTTTTCGGAACCCAACTTGATGATGCCGCTATCTGGGTGCTCAAGGCCCGCAATCATGCGGAGAAGCGTGGATTTTCCGCATCCCGACGGGCCCACCAACGCTGTTGTTTGGCCCGCGCGCAGTCTCCGCGTGATTGGCGCGAGAGCGGCGGTCGCGCCAAACGACTTGCTGACATCCTCGAGTTCGATCTCGACACCGGGCATTGCGGCAGGTGCCCGCTGGTCAGCCGTAGACCTCTTCCAAGAGGCTACGGTCCCAGAGATCGGGGCTCACGTCGCGGCCGAGAAGCGCAAGCGTCTCGATATTCGCCGCAACTGTTTCATCGGTCCACCAGCCAAAGCCGAACTCCTCCGTGAGATCGGTGAACATGAGCGGGACCTGCCGGACCGCCTGCAGCTTTTGCGTCTCGATATCGAGCCCGGCATCGGGAAACATCTCAAGCGTCAATGCGGCGGCGGCATCGGTGTCGGCAAGGTAGTCGTTCCACCCGAGGACCTCGCCTTTCAAAAGTGCGACAAGTTCGTCGCGCCGCGTCTCGATCGATTGCTCGGTGGCAATGTAGGTTTGCGAATGCAAAGCGTAGCCATGATCCGCCATGAGCATTGTGGTGTTGTCAACGCCCTGCGTGGTCATCGCGACAGGCAGATCGGTTTCCCAGCTTAAGAGGCAGTCGACCTGACCAGTCACCAAAGGAGCGGGGTCATACTGCGTGGGAACAATCTCGATACCACCGATATCGATGTCATTGAGCGTACAAAGTGCTTGAAGCACAGGCGTATTGGCGACAGCCATCCCAATCCGCTTGCCTAGTAGGTCCGCGGGAGAGTTGACCGGGTTCGATGTGAGCGAGGTGATCGCGAA
>JBCCKB010000005.1:0-23852 GCA_039027595.1 Pseudomonadota bacterium
ATCGCAAGTGCCGTCATCGCCACCTATGGCGAGCAGGTGGTCGATACGTTCTACGTCAAGGACATGTTCGGACTGAAATACGTCTCTGAGGCCAAGCAGCGCGCACTTGAGAAGAGGCTGCGCGATGCCATCGAGCGAGGTGCGGAACGGGCGTTGGCATGATGGATCCGATCTACGCCGTTCGAGACATTCATGGACAGTGGGACGTCCCGGAAACGCGGCTCGATCGCATCCAAGTGCATCACGGCTTGGTTCAAGGCAGCTCGGACGCGGACAGCAGCGGTTTTGGCGACAGGATCGACGGAGGCTCCGACAGTGTCGGCGTGATTGATCGGCTGACGGCCGGCAGTGTGGAACCTCGGTCAACCCGCGTGCTTGGCAACCACGACGCAATGATGCTCGATTGCCTGGAAACAGTGGACCGGGTGACCTGGAAGTCGCGGCCGTCCACCGGCGGCGAGGGTATATTTCGAAGTGTCGCCGTATCGCTGCGCAGTGGCGGGCATATCCAAAGAGCACCGGGCGACGCGCTTGGACGAGAACGGATCAAGTGGCTGCGCAACCTGTCTCTCCACGTGATCCGGGGACTGTTCCTTTTTTTGCATGCCGCTTTAACTCTCGCGGTGCGGCCAGAACGCCAGACCAGGGAACACCCTATTTGGATCCGTGGACGTTTCCTCGGTAGCAACGAGGGACAGGGGATTTTCGTCGTGCATGGCTACACCTCGAGCGATGAACCGGTTGTGCGCCGCAACCGGATTTGTCTCGATACCGGCACCGCGTCCCGTGGCGTCTCGACCGCAAGCATCTTTGTCGGCACGCTAGACCCGGTCTTTCTCCATGCCACCTGAGGTGCTGATGCCAAGGGCCAGGCGAAGGCAGGAGGCGAGGTGCTCAAGATCCGGTTAGTCTCTGGCTTCCTGACGGTGGGCGCTTGGACGATGGCGAGCCGTGTCCTCGGGTTCCTGCGCGATATTCTGATTGCTGCGCTTCTAGGTGCGGGCCCGGTGGCAGAGGCGTTCCTTGTTGCGTTCAGCCTGCCCAACATGTTTCGACGCTTTTTCGCCGAGGGTGCCTTCAACATGGCGTTCGTGCCAATGTTCTCAAAACGTCTGGAGGCGGGAGAGGACGCGCAAGGCTTTGCCCAGGACGCCTTCGCAGGTCTGGGCACGCTCCTTATCGTCTTTACCGCCCTCGCGATGGCCGCAATGCCCTGGCTTGTCCTGGCCATGGCGTCGGGCTTTCGGGGCGACGAGCGGTTCGACCTCGCGGTGGTCTACGGCCGGATCGCGTTTCCCTACATTCTGTTTATCTCACTGGCCGCGCTTCTCTCGGGCATTTTGAATGCCACCGGGCGCTTCGTCGCGGCGGCCGCGGCACCGGTTCTTCTCAACGTGCTCTTTATCGCGGCCATGGCGACGGCGCATTGGGCGGGCTGGCCGGTGGGGGACGCACTCGTCTGGATGGTGCCCATCGCGGGTATCGCGCAACTGGCGCTTGTCTGGGCTGCATCGGTTCGAGCCGGGTTTCGGCTCGGGCTGTCGCGACCAAGGCTGACCCCCGAAATGCGCCGCTTGGCCATTATTGCCTTCCCGGCGATGCTCGCCGGCGGGGTGGTTCAGGTCAACCTTCTCGTCGGGCGTCAGGTGGCGAGTTTCTTTGACGGCGCAATCGCTTGGCTGTCCTATGCCGACCGGCTTTACCAGCTACCGTTGGGTGTCGTCGGCATCGCGATTGGTGTTGTCCTCCTGCCCGACCTTTCACGACGGCTTCGGGCGGAGGACATCGAGGGTAGCCGGGAGGCGCTTAACCGCGCCGCCGAGATTTCGCTCGCATTTACGTTGCCCGCGGCCGTCGCACTTGTTGTGATCCCGCTCCCTCTCGTCTCTGTCCTGTTTGAACGCGGCGCCTTCGACACGGCCGATGCGAGAGCCACGGCTCTTGCAGTCGCCGTCTATGGGGCGGGCCTGCCAGCCTTTGTCCTCCAAAAGGTTCTTCAGCCGCTGTTTTTTGCGCGCGAAGATACCAAGACGCCTTTTCGCTATGCCGTATGGGCGCTTGTCGTGAACGCAGGTGTCGCGATCGCCTTTGCGCCACTCCTGGGGTATATCGCCGCCGCGCTGGGAACGACCGCCGCAGGCTGGGCAATGGCCGTGCTGCTATGGCGGGGCAGCCGGGGTTTCGGCGAGGCAGCGGCGGTCGACCCGCAGTTTCGCCATCGCATGCCAAGGGTTCTTGTCGCAAGCCTCGTCATGGGGGGCGTGGCTTGGCTGCTTGCCTTGGGTCTCGCGCCTTGGATTGCGGGCGGCCCCGAGCGCTATGCGGCGCTTGCGATCTTGATCGCCGGCGCAATCGTGGCGTACGGCGCCTGTGCGCGCATATGTGGTGCTTTCACGCTCGCTGAATTGCGTGCGTCGCTTCGGCGGGGCTAGACGTGGAAAGTACCATCATCGGCTCCGAAGCCTAGCAAGGATCCGCGAAAAGCCTCCTGGAAGCAGCAGGGGCGACACTGCAAATCCTGCGCCAAACCCCGCGATCTCTGCGATCCAGTCTGGCCCGGAGCCGAAAAGAAGTCCGAAGACAAGCTGGATGAACAGCAGCACGCCAATTAGCGTAAAGGCCTGGCGGCCCGGCGAACCATCGGCGATCAGTCGGGCTCGGAGAATAAACGTGTACCCACCGATGAGCCCGTAGACCGCCGGATAGCCGCCTGCAAGCGGGTAGGCGCTATCGGTTAACAGGGCCAAAGCAAGCCCACCTGCGATTGCGGAACCAAAGAAAATGGCGAACACGGCACGCGACCCCATCACCTCACCGACGAGCTTGCCCAGGGCCAGAAGGAAGACAAGCACCATGACCATGTGCATGAAGCTCAGGTGGATAAAGGAGTAGCTGAGGAGCGGCAAAACAACCGCCAGAGACCAACGACCGGTCTGGGAAGCGGCATCGAAGACGGCGGGAATGAAACCATAGCTCTTGAGCGCCGAGAGCCGCCAGCCCACGGCCTCTGGACCCCCAAGGAACCCCTCTGCGCCCGCGATGAACGCAAACTCCATCAACACGATTGGCAAGGCGAGGATCACCACGGCCGCGGGCAAGGGGTTGATCGGCGCGGCGTCTGGATCTTGGGACATCGGGTTTCCTTGACGGTCTGCGCCTGCATCGGTAAGCGACCCAAGGCCAAAAATCCACTCATGCCGGAGCAAATCGATGGCGCCCACTTTCACCCCCCGGGTCTTCTCGGGCATCCAGCCATCGGGGGGCCTAACGCTTGGAAACTACCTCGGGGCCCTCAAACGCTTTGTCGAGATGCAGGACGAAGGGCATTTTGAGACCATCTACTGCCTGGTCGACCTGCACGCGATCACCGTCTGGCAAGACCCCGAAGTGCTTCGTCGGAACACCCGAGAGCTGGCGGCATTCTTTATCGCGTCAGGGATCGATGTGGAACGGTCCGTACTCTTCAACCAGTCGCAGGTGCCCGAGCACGCGCAGCTCGCATGGATCTTCAATTGCGTCGCACGGATGGGCTGGATGGGTCGGATGACCCAGTGGAAGGACAAGGCTGGAAAGAACTCCGAGAACGCGTCGCTGGGGCTCTTCGCCTACCCAGCGCTAATGGCCGCCGATATCCTCGCATATCACGCCACCCACGTGCCTGTGGGCGACGACCAGAAACAGCATCTTGAGCTTACGCGAGACATCGCAATTAAGTTCAACAACGACTTTGGCGTGGAGTTCTTTCCCATTACCGAACCCGTAATTGGCGGCCCAGCCATGCGGGTCATGTCGCTTCGCGACGGCGCGAAGAAGATGTCAAAATCCGACCCCTCGGACATGAGCCGGATCAACATGGGTGATGACGCCGACGCAATCGCCAAGAAGATCCGCAAAGCCAAGACCGATCCCGCTCCGTTGCCAAGTGAGCCTGACGGTCTGAAGGAGCGGCCAGAGGCGCGAAACCTGATCGAGATCTACGCCGCCCTCGCGGAAACCAGCGTTGAAACGGTGACCGAGGAATTCGCAGGCCAGAATTTCGGAGTATTCAAACCACGCCTCGCCGATCTCGCGGTCGAAAAGCTGGCACCCATCTCAACGCGCATGCGCGATCTTGCGGATGACCCCGCTGAGATCGACCGGATCCTGGCAAAGGGCGCGCTGCGCGCGCGTGAAATCGCAACCCCGATCCTAGAGCAGACCTACGACATCATTGGCCTGGTGAAGCCAGTCTAACCCTGAAATACCCAGCGTCTCGCCATCGCTGTTTGATCAGGATACTTGGCTTTACGGCTGAAGGAGATGTGGTGCCCGTGACGACCCCCATCGGGTAAGGCGCGCGGGTCGCGGGGCCAAGGCGATGCGCCGACATGTCCACACACGCCGCTTTGATCATGATGCTCGTGAGATCGGTACAACAGTGCCTGCTCTCTGAGAATGCAATCTCTTGCAGAGACCGATACCCGCGCACCCGGCAACAGGGTTGGCGATTGTGTGTGTGAGCACGATCTGCGTGCATCACGGCGGCTTCTCACAGACAGCTTTGCACCCATTTGTGCCTTGGTGTTCGCCATCGAAAGGAGCCAAGCCATGGGCTACACGACCGATCCCGCAACACGCGTTGGGCATATCCACCTTAAGGTGACCAACCTGGAGCGCGCCGTAGATTTCTACTCGAACGTCATGGGGTTTGAGGTCCAGAGCCGTGGAAACCGTGCGGCGTTCCTTTCGGCAGGTGGGTACCACCACCATATCGGACTTAATACGTGGCACAGCGCGGGGACGGGCGCAGCTCCGGTCAACCGAGCAGGTCTTTACCATGTGGCGTTTCTGTATCCTGATCGGAGAGCCCTTGCCGAGGCATACCGCGCGGTCCTTGACGCAGGCGTGACAATCGACGGCGCGGCGGACCACGGCGTCAGCGAGGCGATCTACTTTCGTGACCCGGACGAAAATGGGATTGAGATTTACCGTGACCGGGAGCCCTCCGAGTGGCCCCGCGATGCCTCGGGACATTTGGACATGGCAAATGATCCGATAGATCTTGCCGCCCTCCTAGCGGAGGCCCGTTGAGACACCCTATGTTCGCGGCCGCGCCCAGAGCATGCACTTGTAGCGCGAACTCGCGGCCATCCAGAACGGCCAAGCCCGGCGCAATTGCGCGCCCTGGACTTACCCTCCCCCGGCTCCTACGCTCCCGGTTCGGGAGGGCTCAACATGGCTGTCGGCAAAACGATAAAGACTTATTTCAAGGGGACCTGGCATGACGGCGATGTGCCGATCATGGGTGCGGCCGACCATGGGGCTTGGCTCGGAACAACAGTATTCGACGGCGCCCGATACGTTGACGGTGTGGCTCCTGATCTCAAGGCGCACTGCGCTCGGGTGATTGCGTCGGCGAAGGCCCTTATGATCACGCCGCTCCATAGCGCCCAAGAGATTGTCGAGATTGCCTGGGAGGGTCTGAAGCGATTTCCCAAGGGGACGGCGGTTTATATCCGGCCGATGTATTGGGCGATCGAAGGAGACGCGACCGCCATCGTGCCCGGACCCGATGCCACTGGGTTCGCGGTTTGCCTCGAGGAGATCCCCTTCGCGCCCGCCACCGCAACCGCGACCCTTGGGACAACCCAGTTTCGCAGACCAGTTCTGGAAAATGCCGTGGTCAACGCGAAGGCCGGCTGCCTCTATCCCAATAACGCTCGGATGCTGACCGAGGTCCGAGCCAAGGGCTTCTCGAACGCCCTGGTGGCCGATGCGATGGGAAATGTCGCGGAAAGCGCCACCGCCAATGTATTCATGGTGCGGGACGGTGAGGTTCTCACACCGGTCGCGAACGGAACCTTCCTTGCTGGCATTACGCGGGCGCGACACATCAAGAACCTTTCCGCCGATGGCCACGTGGTGCGCGAGGCTGTCCTGAGCTTTGATGATTTCCGGTCGGCCGATGAGGTTTTTCTATCCGGAAACATGTCCAAACTCACCTCTGTGACTGAATTCGAAGGGACCTCCTATCAGGTGGGTCCAGTGGCCCGCAGGGCGCGTGAGCTATACTGGGACTGGGCGCATTCCGACGCGGCACTCGCGTCATGATGGCCAGTGATGCGGAGCAAAACCCACCTGCGGCTCTGAAATGACTGGAATGCGCGGACATGGATCAGCTTTCGATCCCAAGGCGCCGCTGCGCTCGAAAGATCAAACAGCACGTTGCCCGTGGCGCTGAAAGCTCCGGTCGTGCAATCGAAGTCCATTTTCTCCATGTACCCGCCTAAAACCTATTGGATCATCAAATGTCGGACGCCTTGGTCTCGGCAGCACAGCTGCACGGAATTGTCGCTGGACGCGCCCGGAGAGCTCGGTGAAGCTGTTGGAATTATGACCGGAGCGGTTTGATGCATCTAAGTGGTGATTTCATCTATCTTTCCGACGGGGCCTTGCAGGATCTTGGGATTGCCCCCCGAGAGGTCGCCGACGCAATCGAGACCGCGCTGACGCAAAAGGCGGCGGGCAAGGTCCATACCGCCCCCAAAACGTCGATCATCCCGGGCGAGGGACGATACATGATGGCAACGCTGTCGGTCGGCGACGGGCCGGGTCTCACGATCGTAAAGGTGGCGACGGTCTCCCCCGACAACCCACTTCGGGCTTTGCCTTCCATCAATGGCGCGATTCTTGCAATTGACAGTCAGACTGGCCTGCTCCGGGGCGTCCTCGGCGCAAATTGGATCACGGCGGTCCGAACGGCGGGGCTTTCGGTCGTGGCGGCGCGGAGGTTGGCCGATCCCAATGCCCGTTCGGTCGCCTTCATTGGCTGCGGGGTCCAGGCGCAGAGCCACCTGCGCGCCTTCGGCGACCAGTTTGCGCTCTCGGAAGTGCGCGCCTTCGGTCGCGGCCGAGCGAATGTCGAGCGCCTTTGCAAGGCAGCGTCGTCCATGGGTCTTGCCACGAAAGCCCCCCGGACGGCCGAGGAGGCGATCCGAGGGGCGGATCTTGTGGTTACGTCGGTTCCGCTCGACTATTCAATTGAGCCGTTTCTAGACGCGGGCTGGCTTAAACCAGGAGCTTTCGCTGCGATCACCGATCTTGCCATTCCCTGGCTCTCCGAAACCCTCGGCGCCTTTGGCACGATTGTCGTGGACGACAAGGAGCAAGAGGCCGCGAGCGCCAAGCCTCTTGTTCCGGCCGACCAGGTGACCGGTGATCTGACTGAACTTGTGACGGGTGACGCCAGAGGATTCCGCGACCCAGAGCGGCCCACCGGATTTGCGTTTCGCGGCATCGCTCTGGGAGACTTTGCGACCGCCGCGCTGGCGCTCGAGCGGGCCGAGGCTCGGGGCGCCGGAGTTCGGGTTGGAGATGTCGACGCATAGCACGTTTGCCTGGTGTCGTAGCTGGTGGCTAGCCTAGGCATGGACAGGCTGTGCAACCTCGGCCATCATCCAGCCAAACCTGGCGGGACCGGACCGATGCGCAAATTTCTCGTCGTCCTTGACGATAGTCGCGAATGTCTGAACGCGATGCGGTTTGCCGCGATGCGCGCTTCCAATACTGGTGGCGGCGTGCAGATCCTCTCTATCATCCCTCCCGACGAGTTTAACCATTGGATCGGCGTCGGCGATATCATGCGTGAGGAAGCGCGGGAACGCATTCACGCGCATTTCGACGTTTTCGCGAAGTGGATGCGGGATCGTCTGAAGGTCGAGCCCGAATTGGTTATTCGAGAGGGCGAGGCGGTTCCGGAAATCCTGTCTCAGATTCGCGATGACACCGAGATCGGGGTGCTCGTCCTAGGTGCGGGCAGCGATAAGGGCGGCCCCGGTCCGCTTGTCACCCAGCTTGCGAAGACATCTGGTACCCTTCCGGTCCCGATTACCGTCGTTCCAGGTGAATTGTCCAAGGAAAGGCTGGAGGCGATCACTTGACGGCAGGGTTTTAGAACCATTCCAATCTATTGACGCAGAACGCATAAGCACACATATACGGACATCAACGGAGGCCGAGCTCATGTTCATCCAGACCGAATCGACGCCGAATCCAGCAACGCTAAAGTTCCTCCCGGGACAGGACGTGCTTGGCACCGGCACGGCGGATTTTCCGAACCCCGAAACGGCAGGCGCGTCGCCCCTGGCCACGCGGATCTTCGGTGTGAGCGGCGTCACGGGGGTGTTTCTGGGTGCTGATTTTGTCACCGTCACCAAGGCCGAAAGCGTTGACTGGGATCACATCAAGCCCGCGATCCTCGGCGCGGTAATGGAGCATTTCCAGTCCGGCGCGCCCGCCATCGAAGGCGAGGCCGCGTCGTCTTCTGGCCACGCGGACCATGACGGGCCCGATGCCGCAATCGTGGGCCAGATCAAGGAGCTACTCGATACGCGTGTCCGGCCCGCCGTGGCCCAGGATGGCGGCGACATTACGTTTCACGGATTCGACCGCGGCATCGTTTACCTGCACATGCAGGGGGCCTGCGCCGGTTGTCCTTCATCTACATTGACCCTGAAAATGGGGATCGAAAACCTCCTTCGCCACTACATCCCGGAAGTCGTTGAGGTCCGCCCTGTCGCGGCCTAAACGGAGCCCTGCGGCAACCTCTTCGCCAATTACCGCGGCGTCAAAGCCCCCGCGCACGCTGTTGCCGTCTTCCACTTGACCGCCGGTAAGCAGCCTAGAGTCCTGGCCTTCGACACATCAGGTTCGTATTTGGCTGTTGCGATCATCAGCGATCGACCAGACCACCTGTTCGACGACATGCATCGAGGACAGGCGGAACGCCTGTTTCCAGCCTGCGAGGACCTCTTGCGCGGGTGTCGTCTTGGTTGGTCGGAGTTGGATGCCATTGGCGTTGGCGTCGGCCCAGGAAATTTCACCGGCATTCGGATCGCGGTGTCCGCCGCGCGCGGGCTCGCATTGGCCCTCGGGATCCCTGCCGTTGGCGTCTCGGGCTTTGAGTGCCTTGCCGATGCCTCGACCCATGACGGCCCCCAGATGATCTCACTGCCCGCGCCGCGTGACAAAGCCTACATTCAGCGATTTGTCGGTTTGACGCCAGTTGGCCCCCCTGGCTTGACGACGCCCGGGCAACGTGATCCCGACCTTCTAGGTGCAAGCCTCTGCGTCACTGGTTTCCGCGCCCGCGATATTGCCGATCCCTATGGTGCGGCTTGGGACAATGCACCTTGGGACCAACGTCGCCCCGAATTGACCGCTCCGACCATCGGCGCCATCGCCTCAAGGAAGCTCGTCGAAAGCAGCGGAGGTTGGTCGGAGGCCCCCATCCCGCTCTATATCCGCCCCGCAGATGCTGCGCCCCCCAAAGAAGCGCCGCCAAAGATCCTGCCGTGAACCCCGACAGGATTGCCGCCCTCTACGCCCGCGCCTTCGCGTCATCCGTGGGTTGGGGCGCGGAGGATTTCCGGGCGGTCCTGGCCACTCCCGGTGCGTTTCTGGTGCACGGCCCCCACGCCTTCGCCCTGGGCCGGATGGCCGCCGATGAGGTGGAACTGCTCCTGATGGCCACAGATCCTGCATGGCGCAGGCAGGGCCGCGCACAGCGGGTGTTGCGTGCGTTTGAGGACGAAGCCCGCGCGCGGGGCGCAGTCACCATGTTTCTTGAGGTATCCAAAGCGAACCGGGCGGCTCGGGCCCTGTATCATTGGGCGGGCTGGACAGAGGTTGGACGGCGAGAGAACTACTACTCGGTTGCGGGTGGCCCCCGTGAGGTAGCGCTGGTCTTGAGGAAGGATCTTCCGTGATCCAGAACCGCCACCCCGAGTGACAAAAGCCGCAACGCCAGATCGCGCTCAAAATAGGCGATCCGCGAAAGCGAACAAGGATCCTGCGACTTCGGGAAATCCCCACTTGACCCCCCAGCCCCTGCGTTGCCTTATCTTCCAGTGATCTGGCGGCACTGACGCCTGTCCGGGCCCCGGCACAAACGACCGGGCGACCCGAAATAACCTTAGACCGGGAGACCGACATGACCCTCATGAAATCCCTACTTGGCGCGGCCGCGACACTGGCCCTCGCCTCCGGCTCGGCGATGGCCGATCCGGCACTCATCTACGACCTCGGCGGCAAGTTCGACAAGAGCTTCAACGAGGCTGCTTTCAACGGTGCGGAACGCTGGGCGTCCGAAACCGGCGGCAGCTTCCGCGATATAGAACTCAGTTCCGAAGCTCAGCGAGAACAGGCACTGCGGCGCTTCGCCGAACAGGGCTTCAACCCTGTTGTCACCACAGGCTTTTCGATGGCCGGACCTATCGCTACCGTGGCGCCCGACTACCCAGACATTAACTTCGTGACTATCGATGGCTTTGTGGACCCGGCCGAGCATCCAAATGTGCTCTCGATCCTGTTCACAGAACACGAGGGGTCGTACTTGGTGGGCATGGCTGCGGCCATGGCGTCGGAAAGTGGTACGGTGGGCTTCGTGGGCGGCATGGACATTCCGCTCATTCGCAAATTCGCCTGCGGTTATGCCCAAGGCGTGAAAGCCGTAAACCCCGACGCAACGGTGGTGGCCAACATGACCGGAACAACACCCGCGGCCTGGAACGACCCCGTGAAGGGCGGTGAGCTGACCCGCGCACAAATCAGCCAGGGGGCTGATGTGGTGTTCGCGGCGGCGGGCGGCACCGGGCTTGGCGTCCTACAAACAGCCGCCGACGAGGGGATTTACTCGATCGGCGTAGACTCGAACCAAAACTACCTGCACCCGGGGTCCGTCCTCACGTCAATGCTCAAGCGCGTCGATGTGGCCGTCTTCGATTCGATGAGCGCGGGCGAGAACCTCGAGACCGGTGTAAAGGTCCTGGGGCTTGCCGAAGAGGGCGTGGGCTATGCCGTCGACGAGCACAATTCCGAGATCGTCTCGGCGGACATGCAGGCGTCGATTGACGAAGCTAAGGCCAAGATCATCGCAGGCGAGATCGCGGTTCACGACTACTCGTCCGACGAAAGCTGTCCGGTGCTCCAGTTCTGAATGGCGGCAAATGAACATACGGGGCGGGCGGAGACGGCCGCCCCGGCCATTGAGCTTAACGGCATTTCCAAGGCCTTCGGACCGGTACAGGCCAACAAGAACATTTCGATACGCGTCATGCCGGGCACGATTCACGGAATTATCGGCGAAAACGGCGCGGGCAAATCCACCCTGATGTCGATCCTCTACGGCTTCTACAAGGCCGATAAAGGCGAGATCTTCATCAAGGGCGCGAAGACCGAGATCCCCAATTCCGAGGCCGCGATCGAGGCAGGAATCGGGATGGTCTTTCAGCACTTCAAGCTCGTGGAGAACTTCACGATCCTAGAAAACGTCGTTCTTGGGGCGGAGGACGGCGCAATGCTTCGACCTTCTCTGGCCAAGGCCCGCGCGGAGCTCATTCGGCTTTCAGAGGAATACGAGCTGAAGATCGATCCCGACGCAGTCATCGAGAAAATCGGCGTGGGGATGCAACAGCGCGTGGAGATCCTCAAGGCGCTCTACCGCGAGGCTGAAATTCTTATTCTCGACGAGCCGACGGGGGTCCTTACTCCGGCAGAGGCCGACCACCTGTTTCGGATCCTCCGTGGTCTCAAGGAGCAGGGCAAAACGATTATCCTCATTACCCACAAGCTTCGCGAGATCATGGACGTGACCGACACGGTGAGCGTCATGCGCCGGGGTGAGATGACTGCCACGGTCAAGACATCTGAAACGAACCCTGAGCAGCTCGCGGAATTGATGGTTGGCCGAAAGGTTCTTCTTCGTGTCGATAAGGCGCCGGCAAATCCGGGCGCAACAGTTCTCGAGGTCGACAATCTTCAAGTACGGGATACGGCCGGCGTTGAACGGTTGAAGGGCGTCTCGTTAAGCGTGCGCGCGGGAGAAATTCTGGGGATCGCCGGTGTGGCGGGCAATGGCCAATCCGAACTCCTGCAAGTGCTGGGCGGCATAGCCCACGCGACGGGGACCATACGATTGAACGGCGATGTGATCGATCTCACCGGGAAGCTCTCCGATGGACGCTCGCGACGCGACAAGGGCATTACGCATGTCCCCGAGGACCGCCAGCATCTGGGCCTGATCATGGACTTCGCCGCCTGGGAGAACGTCGCATTTGGCTACCACGACAGCTATTCGAAAGGCCGCTGGGGGATCGACAACCGCGCCATCCGCGAGGACACCGCGGGCAAAATGAAGCGTTTCGACGTTCGCCCCCCAAATCCTGCACTCTCGGCCAAAAGTTTCTCCGGCGGCAATCAGCAGAAGATCGTGCTCGCCCGCGAGATCGAGCGAAACCCGGATCTCCTCCTAGTCGGGCAACCCACTCGGGGCGTCGATATTGGCGCCATCGAGTTCATCCACCAGCGCATTGTCGAACTCCGCGACGAGGGTAAGGCAATCCTTCTCGTTTCGGTTGAGCTGGACGAGATCCTGTCCCTCTCCGACAGAATCGCGGTGATGTTCGACGGGCGGATCATGGGAGAACGCATGGCCTCTGAGACCGATGAGCGTGAGTTGGGCCTGCTCATGGCAGGCATGGATGCTGCCGAACCCGCCCGCGCGGCAGGAGGACGCTAACGATGGACGCCATGCCACGCTGGGCCGATGTGATCCTTATTCCCATTATCAATCTGCTGATCGCCTTCATTCTGTCTGGGCTTGTGATCCTCGCAATCGGAGAGAACCCGATCGAGGCCGTCAAAATCATGGTCACCGGCGCGTTGGGATCGACCTATGGCTGGGGCTACACACTTTACTACACAACCAATTTCATCTTCACGGGCCTCGCCTTCGCCGTCGCCTTTCACGCGGCGATGTTCAATATCGGCGGCGAGGGGCAGGCGCTTGTGGGTGGCCTGGGCGTCGCAATTGTTTGCCTCATTGTGCCGTGGCCACACTGGACCCTGGCTCTTCCGGCGGCACTTTTGGGGGGTGCTGTCTTCGGCGCGGCCTGGGCCGCGATCCCTGCCTGGCTTCAAGCGACACGAGGAAGCCACATCGTGATCACGACGATCATGTTCAATCTCATTGGCGCCTCGCTGCTGAACTACATGCTCGTCAACGTCCTGAAGCCACAGGGCCAAATGGAGCCCGCTTCGGGGAACTTCCCGGAAGGAACCCATCTACCGACGCTCCAGGACATCACCGAGGTCTTCGGTGTCACGCTCTTTCGCGGCGCGCCCGTCAACGTCACGCTCTTTGTGGCGCTTGCCGCCTGCGTGCTCGTCTGGTGGCTGATCTGGCATACGCGACTGGGCTACGCGATCCGCGCGTTCGGCCAGTCAGAACGCGCAGCGGTCTATGCAGGTATTTCCCCTTTGAAGATCACCATGGTTGCGATGCTCGTCTCCGGCGCCCTTGCCGGGGCCATGGCGATCAATAACGTCATGGGCGAGGCCGAACGGCTGGTGCTGAACTCTGTCGAGGGCGCAGGCTTCATCGGCATCGCGGTGGCGCTCATGGGCCGCTCGCACCCCTTCGGTGTGCTGCTCGCCGCGCTTCTTTTCGGGTTTCTCTATCAGGGCGGTGCGGAGCTTTCGCTCTGGTCGAACGTCCCCCGCGAACTCGTGATCGTCATCCAGGCCCTGGTCATCCTGTTCACGGGGGCACTCGACAACATGATCCGGGGTCCTCTCGAGCGGATGTTTCTGACACTCAAACTCTCTCGGGCGGAACGCAGCGGCTCAGGGCTGGCCGAATGACCGCCGACCTCCCCAATCTCCTCGTTGCCTGGAGCATTCAGGCCACCGGAGTGCTCTCACCCGGCCCCGGTGTCGCGTTCATTCTCGGCGTCGCGACCCGCGCGGGCCGCGCGCCCGCCCTCGCCGCCTGCCTCGGCATCGGCCTGGGGGCGCTTGTTTTGGCCATACTCACCGTCCTTGGCTTTGCCGCAATTCTTGCCGAGTCACGCCCGCTCCTGATCGCAGTCCGGTGGATTGGCGCCGCCTATCTCGCCTGGCTCGCGATCAGCGCGTTTCGCCGCGCCATCTCGCCGCCTCCTCCGCCCATGGCGGCGCAGGCAACAGACGATCGTAGCCTTTTAGGCCGCATCTTTGCGGGTTTCATTTTTCAGATAGCCAACCCCAAAGCCATTTTCTTCTGGATCGCGGTCGCTGCGGTCGGAGCCCTGGACGCGGTCTCCACAACCTCGCTCCTCATCTTTCTCGTGGGCGCTTTGCTTATCTCGTCAGTAGGTCACGGCGGATGGGCGATCGTGTTATCAAGTACCCCGTTTCGGGCGCTCTATACCCGTGCCCGGCGCTGGATCGAGGCCGCCCTTGGCACGTTCTTTGGCCTGTTCGCGATGAACCTTGCCGCGGGCCGGAGTTGACCATGATCGCGGTGCCATCGATGACCCAAGAAACGGATCTCGGATGGGCAAGGCCCCGGGCGAACATCACCGCCCCTTATCAAACCCAGGGCCAGCCATGACGGATCTTCTCTCTTTTCTGCCGGGCTTCGGCGCAGCCTACGCAATTCTGATTATCGCGTCGTCCTCCCCCGGCCCCGCAGTTGCCTTCCTCCTTGGCCTCGCACTTTCCAACGGCCGGGCGCCCGCACTGACCGCCGCCTTGGGGATTACCGCAGGCAGTGTTCTACTGAATCTCGTCACGCTTCTTGGCGTCGGTCTAATCCTCTCCCAAATCGCCTGGGCCATGACGCTTCTGAAACTCGCGGGGGGCGCCTATCTCCTCTGGCTCGCCTGGGGGTCTCTTAAGAAAGCCGTTCACCCGCCCGACCTGACCCCGCTCAGCGTTGCGCCCATGAGGCTCTGTAACGCTTTTGTCGCTGGGTTTTTGCTTCAAATCATGAACCCGAAGGCCATCGCCTTCTGGCTTGCCATCGCCACGGTCGGCGCAACGCAAGGCGGTGGACCCATGGTGGTTTTGGCCTTCGTTGTCGGCGCCTTTCTGATTTCCTTTGGATGCCACGGTGCCTGGGCGCTTCTCCTCTCTTCGACTCCAATCCGCACAAGCTACGCCACCGCCCGGCGCTGGGTTGACGCCACCCTGGGCGCGTTCTTCATCTTCGCCGGGCTAAAACTCGCACTCAGCCGAACCTGACCTCGGAGGCCCATGGACTTTCTCACAATCCTCCAGATCCTCGACTCCACCGTTCGACTGGCCACGCCGCTTCTCCTGGCCTGCCTCGCGGGGCTTTTCTCGGAGCGCGCGGGCATCTTTGACATCGGGCTAGAAGGCAAGATGCTGGCCGCCGCGTTCTTTTCCGCGGCAATCGCGGCGCTGACCGGCTCGGTCTGGCTCGGCCTTTTGGCCGGAATGGCGGCCTCCATGGTCCTCGCCGGCATCCACGGCCTTGCCTCGATCACATTTCGCGGCAATCAGCTGATCTCGGGCGTCGCGATCAACTTCCTGGCCTCGGGCCTCACCGTACTGATCGCGCAAGACTGGTTCAGCCAGGGCGGCCGTACGCCCTCGCTCTCGGGCGACGCTCGGTTCAGCCCGCTTGAATGGCCGCTCGCGGGTGTCTTCGCGGACATCCCGGTCCTCGGGCCCGTATACTCCGAGCTGGTCTCCGGCCACACCATTCTTGTCTACATCGCCCTTCTCGCCGTTCCCCTCTCTTGGTGGCTCCTCTACCGCACCCGCTTCGGCCTCCGCCTCCGGGCCGTCGGTGAAAACCCCGCCGCCGTTGATACCGCCGGGATCTCCGTCACGCGGCTCCGTTTCACCGCCGTGGCGATCTGCGGAATACTGTGTGGTATCGCGGGCGCCTATCTGGCCACCGGGCTTGCCGCCGGTTTTGTGCGGGAAATGAGCGCGGGCCGGGGCTTCATTGCGCTGGCCGCCCTGATCTTTGCCAAGTGGCGTCCCTGGTATGCACTTTACGCCTGCCTGCTGTTCGGCTTTCTCGAGGCGATCGGCAACCGCTATCAAAATATAGAGCTTGCTGGCTTTGTCCTCCCGGTTCAGCTCATGCAGGCCCTGCCCTATATCCTCACGGTGGTGATCCTGGCAGGGTTTGTGGGACGCGCAATTCCCCCGCGGGCCGGTGGTGTACCTTATGTAAAAGAGCGCTAGGGGCCTTCGCGCGTCCGGCGGAAATCTGTCCAAATCGCGCGACGCGCGCCAAAGATCCAGAATGCGCCGCAGACGCTCCGCTTGGTTGAAGACGGCAAAATAGCTTGGTCCCTAGTCGAATTGTCAACGACAGAGGGCTACCGCTCGGGGTCAGGGTTGGCTAAACGAAGCCCAAGACACCAAGAGCGATCCATGCTGATCTACCTCCCCATCGCCGAGGTTTCCGTCAACGCCCTACTGCTTCTCGGCCTGGGCGGGCTTGTCGGCGTGCTGTCCGGCATGTTCGGGGTCGGCGGCGGATTTCTCATGACGCCACTTCTTTTCTTCATCGGAATACCACCGGCCGTGGCGGTTGCGACCGAGGCCAACCAGATTGTCGCATCGTCGTTCTCAGGTGTTCTCGCCCATGTAAGGCGACGAACGGTTGATTTCCGAATGGGCGGCGTGCTTCTCGTGGGTGGCCTGATCGGAGCCGCGTTGGGGGTTCAGCTCTTCAATGCGCTCAAGGCGATCGGCCAGGTCGATCTTCTCGTTCGGCTCTCATATGTGATCTTTCTTGGCGTTATCGGCAGCTTAATGTTTGTCGAAAGCCTGAACGCGATCCGAAAAACCCGTACCGGTGCCACACCCCAGAGACGGAAGCACAACTGGGTTCATGCCTTGCCGTTCAAGATGAAGTTTCGGACCTCAGGGCTTTATATTTCCGTGATCCCGCCTGTGCTTGTCGGGCTTTTTGTTGGAGTTCTCGCCGCAATCATGGGCGTCGGTGGTGGGTTCATCATGGTGCCCGCCATGATCTATCTCCTAGGCATGCCGACGAAGGTTGTCGTTGGAACATCGCTCTTTCAGATCATCTTCGTCACGGGCTTCACGACACTTCTTCATGCCACGACCAATTTCACGGTCGACATGGTGCTCGCTGTCCTCCTTTTGGTGGGAGGCGTTATTGGGGCGCAGATAGGCACTCAAATTGGAACACGCCTTAAGGCCGAACAGCTTCGGATCCTCTTGGCAATCATGGTCCTGGCCGTCTGCGGCAAGCTCGCCTTCGACCTTCTCGTCATGCCGTCGGAGCTTTACTCCGTGGGCGCCGTGGAGGGGCATTGATGCTGCGGAGTATCGCGATGATCTTTCTTCTCGCGATGCCCGTGGGGGCCGAGGAGGTGGTGGCTGGGCTCAGCCAAACCCGGGTTGCGATCTCGACGACGTTCTCTGGCTCTGAGATCCTGATCTTCGGGGCGGTCAAGCGTGAAGCGGCGATCCCGGAAGATCCCCTCGAGGTGATCGTCACGGTCTCCGGCCCCTCAGCGCCTGTTGTTGTCCGAAAAAAAGACCGCCGCTTCGGGATCTGGATCAACACCGAGGCCGTGGAGGTGGACGCGGCGCCGTCGTTCTACTCTGTCTCGACATCGGCCACGTGGCCGAATGTTCTCAGTAACGTCGAGGATCTGCGTCACAAAGTCTCCGTTCAACAGGCAATTCGGTCGGTCGGCGCGCCTCCAGGGATCACGGACGCCGAGCGCTTTACCGACGCCCTGATCCGTATCCGCGAAGCGCAACGCCTTTACGAAACCCGGATCGCATCCGTGAAGTTCACGGAAGCCACCCTCTTTGAGACCTCGGTGGCGCTGCCAGCAAACCTCACCGAAGGAACCTACATCGCACGATTTCTGCTGACCCGGAACGGTCGTGTCGTGGACATTCATGAAGAGGCGATCAATGTGACCAAGGTGGGCCTTGAACGCTTTCTCTTCACCCTTTCCCGCGAGCAACCCTTGATCTACGGGCTCTTGTCACTTGCTATCGCAATCTTTGCAGGATGGGGCGCTTCGGCAATTTTCAGGTATATCCGGGGATAACGAAACAGACTTGCCTAAGGATCCGGCCCTCGCATCGTCTAGGTAAGCCCCACATTCTCTAGGGCAAAGATCAGACCGGCGACGGGTTCGTTGAACTCGACCCGCAAATCGGCCTGTTTCACGATCCTAAGCGCCAATCCCTGACCTTCCGCTGAACGGCGCAGATAAGCCTCCGAATGGCTGTAGCGCCCGCTTTCTAGGCTGCGTGGGCCATCCCCGCCCTCCTCTGCCCCGTGAGCCTCAACTGTCCCGATAAAGGCGCCACGGGGACGCAACGCGCCTGCAAGGCCCGCAAAGACCTCCTCCAGCGCGCCGAAATAGCACAGCGTGTCTGAGGCGACCGCGAAATCCACGGCGCCTTTCGGAAAGCGCACCAATGCCTCCGTGAGCTCCACCTCACCAAGCTTATCGTAGTCGCCCCGTTTCTCGGCGTATTTCAACATCCGAGGCGAAAGGTCGAACCCAATCAGGGTCTCGCACAAGGGGCGCAGATGCGGGCCCATAAGCCCCGTTCCGCAGCCCAGATCGAGCACCAAGCGGAGCTTGTCATCGCCAACAAGCGCCCGCGCAAGGTCACCCAACAGCTCGGGCGCTTTGTATTTCAAAGCCTCTAGCTGCTCATCAAAGCCCTCCGCAAACCCATCGAAGTGTTTCTTGACATAGGCGTCGGGCGCTCGATCAGGGACGTCCCCTCGGATCGCCTGGAGCCCGTAGGCTATTTCCGGATCATCCGGCATCTCCAAAAGGCTTCTTTCGAGGATCTCGATCGCGCGCTCGCTCCGGCCGTAATAGGCAAGGATCCGAGCATGGTAAGTCGCCGCAATTGTGTGCTCTACGCCCTCGGCATGGCAGGCCTCGATGCAATCCATCGCCTCGTCGCGCATGTTAAGCGCGGCATAGACCAACGCGAGGTTATGGTTCGTTTCGGGATGTTGAGGCGCCAGATCGCGGCCCGTCTCAAGCGCTTCGCGTGCCTCGTCCGTCAACCCAAGACGGCGGCAGAGCGAGCCCACGTTGCACAAGGTCTCAACGTTTCCCGGCTCCAGCGTAAGGGCCGTCCGATAGCACCCAAGCGCCCTCTCGGGCTCCGCCTCACCACGGTAAATGTTGCCAAGGTTGTTGTGGTACCCAGCCTCCTCGGGAGCTTTGGCGATCGCCTTGGTCAGCTTGTCTATCGCCAGCTTCACTCGACCGCGTTGATGATCGAGGATCGCAGCGACCGATAGCGTTCGGTGATCATTCGGGTTATCCGCCAAGATTGCGGTATAGGCGGCCTCGGCGTCATCAAGGTCGCCCTTGCGGTGTTTTCCGATCGCTGCGTCAAGCCGATCCTCCATCATCCGGCATCATCCCCACTCAGGGCCAGCGGTGAGGCCGCCTCAAGATCACCAATGGAAAGCGGCGCATTTGGCCGGGCGAGCCGGTACCGCGTCACCCAAAGAAGTCGCTCCGATGCCCGTGTAATTGCCACGTAAGCCAAGCGCTTCCAAAGCGCGGTCCCGGCTTCGATCCGCCCCGCACGCGCTGCGGCATAAAGATCGGGTGCAAACACCTGGACCTCCTCCCATTGCGAGCCCTGTGCCTTATGGATGGTCACGGCCGCGCCATGGAGGAACGCCGCGCCCATTGTGGCGGCGAAGGGGATAAACGGCTCTTCCTCATCTGGCACCTCAATCTTGACAATTGACGCCACCGATATCTGCGGCTGATCGGCCCCAACAAGATGCAGACGCGAAAAGCCGGGCCGTCGACCTGGCCCCAGATAGATGGCTTGGGCCCCTTTGATGAGGCCGCGTGTCTCAAGATCGATCCGCCGTTTTCGATGCTTGAGAGGCAACTCGATTCCGTCACAAATCAAAGGCTCGCCGGGCAAAAGCTCTTGAAGCGTAGCCCCGTGCGAGGCTCGGAACGCCTGAATAAGCCGCACCCGGGTGGCATTCCGCCAGACCAGCACCGGCGAGCGCGCCATGAGATCCGCATTCACACGCTCTGCAACAACGACGCGCTCGTCACGGCGCGCGGCATCTTCGATCGAGCGCTCGAAATCCTCAAAGCTGAGCTCCGGGTCCCCCAACGCGTGTGCGAGATCAAGGATTGGGTTCCCGGCGCCTTGGCGATGAATAACCTTCAAATCCAGCCGTCGCGCCGGCGGCAGCGTCTCAAATACCATGGCGCCCGACTGGTTCACCGGTGCAAGTTGCGCGGGGTCGCCAAACAGAAATAGTGTCGGAAAGATCTCTCGCAGATCATCGAATTGCTTTTCGTCGAGCATTGAGGCTTCGTCGACAAAACCAATATCGAGCGGATCCTCGCGCCGTTTCCATCCGGTAATAAAGTCGGAACCCCGCAGACCGGCCGCCGCCAGGGCACCGGGAACGGACCCGTGCTGGTCGTAAAAAGACTTGGCGCGATCAAGGGCGTCATCACTCATTGCCTCGATCTCAGGACGGGCCCCGCCCTCCGCGAGCCACTGCGCCACCTTCTCGAATTCCGGATCATACACCGGCGTATAAATGATGCGGTGGATCGTGGTGGCAGGGACACCCCGCCCTCGCAGAACGCTCGCCGCTTTGTTGGTCGGCGCAAGGATTGCAAGCGTACGGCGGTCCTTGAGCCGACGGCTCTCATAATCGCCAGAAACGGTTTCCACGCCGGCACTGGCCAGCGCCTTGGCGAGGCGCGACAGCAAAAGCGTCTTACCAGTACCCGCTTTCCCCAAAATCGCCAGGACAGAGCTTCGACCCTCGGACCTCGGCATGCTCATCTCGGCATCGAGATCAATCCCCGATGACTTAAGCGCCTCCGTGACGGTATCGAAGGCTTCCGCCTGATCGTCGGACAAGGTGAGGGGTTCGGTGCGCATGGCGAGACCTTACGCGCGCCGGCCCAGGTCGGCCATAGCCCCGACGAATTCGGGCGGAGCTCGAAAGCCCCGCCCTGCCCTGGCGGATCGTGCCTGGAGGAGATAGCTTAGGCGGACTTGGCGAGAAGCTCCCGAGGTCCGAAAGCGGCCGAAATCCAGCCCGCGGATGTTGCCGGATGAATACCGGACCTCGCGCAAAGATCGTCGCGAGTTGCTTGGGAAACCTCCCAAAGCCCAACACTGATTGCGTTTCTCCCCTCTCCCGAGGTTCCAATCACGGTCGGTGACCAACCAAGGCGTCTATAAATCAGGATCATGCGCGCATCGAAGACGCCCACGAAATGATCCAAATGGCACGAGCAGCCGATTTCGGCGAGCGCGAGCGAGAGTTTCGCCGCCACGCCGTTTGAGGCTGAGGGCGAAATACAGAAGCGGGTGACCTCCCATATGAGCGGGCTGGTGATCGCCACCCCTCCGGTCAGACCAAGGAAGTGATCGTTGACCATGGTATCTCCGACGGTCGGCAGGATGCGCATCGAGCCGCCATGGGAGCCGTCGCGCTCCTGCCAGATCGCATATAGCGGGTTCAGTCGGTCGTATTCATCTATCTCGTGGCCGTTTGCGTCGACGTCGACGTCCCAGTCGAGCCGTTCCTTGAACTGGTTGGCGCGATCGCGAAACATGGAATCGCGAAGCTGAGGAAAGCGGTTGAGGTCGTCGGCGTAGATGTAGCGAAGCATGATATCGGGCCTTCTGCCGTGATTGGAACGGCTCTAGCCTCGCTATTTTTGGTTAGCCCAAGCCTGCCTGGGCGACCGCATGATCAAGACTTCAGAAAGCCCTCCGCACGCTTGGGTTAAGACTTGGTAAACATGCATGGCCCAGGTGATGGGACACCAGAGCGGTCCACGGGAGCTTTCGCTTCGTTTTGGATGCGAAGGCTATCGGCACGAAAACCGCAGTATGATGTTCATCTGGAAGGTCTGACCGATGCCACAGAAACGCGTTTCAAACGATAAGGAGACCTTGAGACAAGGCCTTTGCCACCGCATGGGTGGTGTTCGCGGCGCCAAGTTTGAAGCGCGCGCTCTCGATGTAGACCCTGAGCGTATGTTCGGAAATCGCAAGACTCTCGGCCGCCTGGGCGCGGCTGTACCCCATGGCCAGGAGCGTCATGGTATCAGCTTCGCGAGGAGATAGAACCGGCATTTGCAACCTGTCGCTTCCGTTTGAGATTTCGAGCGCCTTTTGATTTACGAAATGCGCTACGAGGATCAACTCGCGGACATGCTCCTCGGTATACATGAGCCATTGTCCGTCGTCACAGCTCGCCGAGACTGTGAACAGCGCGAACTGACCAGAAGGACCCCTGATGGGAACCGAGAAGCCCTGATTGCCAACCCCGTGCTCGATCGCCTCTCCAAGAAAATTCCGCGACACTTTCGAGGACCAGTCGAGCTGCTTCCAGTCGACCGGATTGAACCGGCGGAAGCACCCCAGAACCACTGGGTCAATCCGGGCGTAGTCTTCCTCTATATAGCGATGGACCCATTCCGGCGAATAGGTTGTGGCTGCGAAATCCTCACCACCGGGGTTTACCCAGTGATAAACCAGGTGATCTACGTTGTAGAGACCGCGAAGGGCCAGGACTTCATCACGCAGTTGATCAAGGCGCTTACACTGACGGATACGGTCGAGGAAATATTCCAGCCTGTCCGTCACCGCAGCCCCCCCGAAGTCGTCAAGGGGCATGGTGCGCTACAGTTTTCTTGATTTGTGGCGAGGTGCGCTGTGCACACGCCGCCCGAACGCGGCCGACATGGCTCAAGCGTCCCGCACGGCAGCCACCGCGAAAATACCATCGATATCGGTGGCATGAACCTCCCACCCATTCCCGGTGGACCCGGAGCTCTTGGGATCAAGCTCCCGGGCAGCGGTTTCGGTGGCGATGCCCAGCTGCTGCGACAGCTCTGGCAACTCATTCAAATCCGCAAAGCGCCGCAGGTCCCTTAACACGTCCAGTATCCAGTCGTTTGCCATCCCGAGCCTCAAACATGGGTGTCCGTTCTGCTTGGCCTAGAATACTGATTTGGTTCGCCACGCAAATTCACGGAAATCTACTCCCCCAAAACAGTGAGGCAGGGACCGGCAAGCAACTGATACGCGCGGACCGTACAACTTAAAAGAGAGTAACGCACGCGAAATTTCGCGTGCGTTGAATCATTTTTTTCGAATCGTTGCCTGCTAGTGGTGAGGACTTGCCTCGAGCACGTCTTCGACGGTCCTAAGTCCGGTCTTTGGCGCTTGCACCAACACCGACATGTTCCCCGGCTTGTGCTCGTTTCGCATCATCTTCATGTGCGCGTCCGGAAGCTGCTCCCAGGGGAAAACCTCGGACATACAAGGGTCAAGGCGCCGCTCGAGCATCAGCTGGTTCGCAGCCGAGGCCTGCTTTAGGTGCGCGAAGTGCGATCCCTGGAGCCGCTTCTGGTGCATCCACATGTAACGGACGTCGAAGGTCAGGTTATAGCCCGTGGTGCCTGCACAGATCACCACCATGCCACCTTTTTTTACCACGAAGACCGAGACCGGGAAGGTCGCCTCGCCCGGATGCTCGAAGACCATATCCACGTTCACGCCCTTGCCGGTGATGTCCCAGATCGCCTTGCCGAACTTCCGCGCCTCAGCGAACCAGGTCTTGTACTCCTCGGTTCCCACCGTCGGAAGCTGACCCCAGCAGTTGAAGTCCTTGCGGTTGATGACGCCCTTGGCGCCGAGGCCCATCACGAAGTCGCGCTTGTCCTCGTCGCTGATCACCGCGATGGCATTCGCGCCTGCGGTGTTGGCCAGCTGGATCGCGTAAGATCCAAGGCCACCCGAGGCGCCCCAGACCAGCACGTTCTGACCTGGCTTCAGCTCATGCGGGTGGTGCCCAAACAGCATCCGATACGCGGTGGCAAGCGTCAGCGTGTAGCACGCGCTCTCCTCCCAGGTCAGATGCTTCGGGCGCGGCATAAGTTGCTGCGCCTGCACACAGGTGAACTGCGCAAATGACCCATCCGGGGTCTCGTAGCCCCAGATCCGCTGGCTTGGCGAGAACATCGGGTCAC